>JAVYAJ010000143.1:0-16354 GCA_032229885.1 Candidatus Anammoximicrobium sp.
ACGGGGCGCCGAAATCTCAGCGTCCTCAGCGTCTCTGCGTTTCCAAAACGTATTTTCCTGTAGCCCCGCTAGTTCGCCCGCGCAAGGACGTCGATGAAACGCAGCGACGCAGAGGACACAGAGCTACTGCACGCACAAGATGTAATCTTTCAACAACTCGACACTGTCGCGGTCTGAAAACATTGTCGAAAAGTTCACGATGTTTGAGGTTAGTAGTACAGCGCGGGCTAGTGCCCGCAACCCAAAAATCTGTTTGGCCGAAGGCCTCCGATCACCGTAGCCTGGGGCAACGCCCCAGGGCTGGCGCTGCGCGCGTGCCTCTTTTGGCCGAAGGCCATACTCATCCGGGCCGCGGTGACACGCTGATGTTGGCCTTCGGCCAACACGGTTGTTATCATTTCTGACTCCTGGGGCGTTGCCCCAGGCTACGTTGGTGTTGGCCTTCGGCCAACACGCTTCCTGTCGTCTGTGCTGCGCAAAAGTCATCCAATCCCAATCCCACGTAACCCAGTCTGGTGCCAGTAACCCACAAGTGTACTGTACAGACCAGTGTACAAGATGCGCGCACCGTGCGCGCATGATACGAACGAAGACTGTAAACTCCGCAGTTTCGGGCTTTTGGGCCGCGCCAGCCTGCGATCGCGGGCATCTCTTGCCAATTCGAAATGGCAGCTTACGGGTTGCACACGACATAGCGGCAACCGCCGTTTTTCCATCCGGCCAGCGACCGCAGCCGGTTCCTAGCTTTGCCGTACGCCGATGACGACCGCCCCTTTGCAGCGTGCGCCTGGCATTCTAAGATTCACCTTTTCCCGGTGTCCCTATCACACTCTCTCCATCTGCTCAGGCCGCGCGGCCTAGAACGCGAGGGCAAACGATGGTCGACGAACCCGACAGCGTCTGGACGATCAGCGACGCGGCCGAACTGTACGACGTCGTCCGCTGGGGCAACGGGTATTTTTCCGTCCAACCTGACGGCCATGTGCACGTCCATCCCGACAAGAATCCGGCGCAGTCGATCGATCTCAAGAAACTGGTCGACCGTTTACAGATGCGCGGGCTGGGGCTGCCGATCTTGCTGCGATTCAACGGCATTCTCCGCAACCGCCTGCTGGAAATTCGCGACGTCTTTGCCCAGGCGATCGCCGACCACAAATATCAAGGCGCTTACAGTTGCGTCTATCCGATCAAGGTCAACCAGCAGCGGCACGTCGTCGAAGAAATCCTGAAGCACGGCAGCCCGCTGGGATTTGGCCTAGAAGCGGGCAGCAAACCGGAATTGCTGGCCGTCGTGGCGATGACGGGCCCGAACACGCCGGTCATCTGCAACGGCTTTAAGGACGCCGAGTTCATCGAGATGGCCTTGCTGGCGCAGAAAATCGGCCGCCTGGTCATTCCGGTCGTAGAGCGGTATAGCGAGCTGGAGCTGATTCTGCGGTACGCGGAAAAGATCGGCATTCGCCCGTTGTTGGGGATGCGGATCAAGCTGGCGTCGAAGGGTTCCGGACGCTGGCAAGCGTCGGGCGGATACCGGTCGAAGTTCGGGCTGTCGATCAGCGAGCTGTTGCGCGGATTGGACGAATTGCAGCAGCGCGGGATGGCGGACTGCTTCCAGTTGCTGCACTTCCACCTGGGCAGCCAGATCACGAACATCCGTCACGTCAAGTCGGCGCTGATCGAAGCCGCGCGGGTCTACGCGGACCTGGCCAAGCGCGGCGCGGGCCTGAAATACCTGGACGTGGGCGGCGGTCTGGGAGTGGATTACGACGGCTCGCAGACCAACTTCGAGTCGAGCGTCAATTATACGCTGCAGGAATACGCCAACGACGTCGTCTATCACGTGCAGACGGTCTGCGACGAGGCCGGCATCGCGCACCCGACGATCATCTCGGAGAGCGGGCGGGCTGTCGCCGCGTTCCACAGCGTGCTGGTGTTCGGCGTCGTCGGGGTGGGGATGCAACCGGTCGAGGACCAACTGCCCGCCGAGTTGCCGGACGAGTACGAACAGCCGTTGCACGACCTGCGTTTGACGCTCAGCGACTTGACGGTCCGCAACCTGCTCGAAGCGTATCACGACGCGTTGCAGGCGTTCGAAGTGGCCATGAACTTGTTCAGCGCCGGCTATCTGCCGCTCGAACAGCGCTGTTTGGCGGAGAATTATTTCTTTGCCATCTGTCGCAAGATCCGCCGCTTGACGGAGCAGATGGACCACATCCCGGAAGAACTGTTGGTCCTGGATCGCATGTTGTCCGACACGTATTTCTGCAACTTTTCGTTGTTCCAATCCATGCCGGACAGTTGGGCGATCAAGCAGTTGTTCCCGATCATGCCTATCCATCGGCTGACGACGCGTCCGACGCGACCCGCGGTGCTGGGAGACATCACGTGCGATTCGGACGGCAAGATCGAGCACTTCATCGACCGCCGCGACATCCGGCGAACGCTGCCGCTGCACGGATTCGACGGTTCGCCGTACTATCTCGGCGCATTCCTGCTGGGCGCCTATCAAGAGATCCTCGGCGATCTGCACAATTTGTTTGGCGACACGAACGCGGCGCACATCAGCTTGGACGAAGATGGGCAGGTGGTCGTCGAGAACATCATCAAGGGCGATTCGGTGAACGAGGCGTTGCAGTATGTCCAGTTCAACGGCCGCGAGCTGATTGACCGGTTGCAAGCCGCCGTGGACGCGGCGACCCGCGAGGGACGCATCGACCACAAGGCGGCGGGCGCGTTTGTCCACTTCTACGAAGAGGCGTTGAACGGGTACACCTATTTGGAGGAACCCGACGGCGAATAGGCGAATCGCGAAACAGCCATGCGACTGGCGACATTGCCGCAGGATCCGACAGGACACGAGAGCCATGCCGAGCATCGACAAGGTAGTTATCCTGGCGCGCGGGCGAGGCACGCGCATGCGGGCCCGCGACGACCACAGCCAGTTGGACGCGCACCAGGCCGCGGTGGCGGACACCGGGGTCAAGGCCATGATCCCCGTGGCGAACCGGCCGTTTCTGGATTATGTGTTGAGCGGCGTGGCCGACGCCGGATATCGGCGCGTCTGCCTGGTCGTCGGACCGGACCAACAAGCCACTCGCGACTATTATGGCCGCGACGTCGCATTGCGGCGGCTGCGGATCGAGTTTGCCGTCCAAGAGCAAGCGCTGGGCACCGCGAACGCCCTGTTGTCCGCCGCCGACTTTGCGGGGCAAGATCCGTTCGTGTTGCTGAACTCGGACAACTTCTATCCGCCCGAGGCGTTGGACCGACTGAAGCAGCAGACGGGCGCGGCGGTCGCCTTGTTCGAGCGCGAGGCGATGCTCGCCGACAGCAACATCACGGCCGACCGCATCGCCTCGTTCGCCGTCGGTGACATCGACGCGGCCGGGCGGCTGCGACGGATCATCGAAAAGCCGGACGCGCAGACATTGGCCCAGTTGCCGTCTCCGCAATGGGTCAGCATGAACTGTTGGCGGTTCGGGCCGCGCATCTTCGAGGCGTGTCGTGCCATCCCCCGGTCGCAGCGCGGCGAGTACGAATTGACGATGGCCGTCCAGCGCGCGATCGACGAACTGGGAGAACCGTTTCAGGCGGTCCTGGTCCGCGCGCCGGTTCTGGATCTAACCAGTCGAGGCGACATCGCCAAGATCGAAGCCCGCCTGCGCGCAATGGAGGTACAGTTGTGACCGAGTGGGCCTCAGTCCTCCGGCAGCATGGGCTTTCCGCCGCGGCCGCGGCAGCCAAAGCGGAACTGTTCGACCGCGCGGCCCAGGCGCTGACCCGTCTTCCGGGCGCGTCGCTCGCGTCGGCTCGCGCCTACTTCATCCCCGGCCGCATCGAAGTCCTCGGGAAACACACGGACTATGCCGGCGGCAGCAGTCTGGTCGTGGCGGCCGAGCGCGGATTGTGCGTGCTCGCCGCGCCGCGGGACGGAACGCAGGTTCAGGTCGCGGACGCCGTTCGCGACGAAACGATCCAGTTCGACTTGACGCCCGAATTAGTTCCGGTGACGGACCACTGGGCGAATTATCCCCAGACGGTCGCCCGACGAGTGGCCCGCAATTTTCCCGCCGCGGCGCGAGGCGCGGCGATCGCGCTGGCGAGCGATCTGCCGGCCGCGGCCGGAATGAGCAGCTCGAGCGTCCTGATGGTGGGCGTGTTTTTCGCTCTCGCGGACGCCGGCGATATCTGGCGCGACGCGCACTTTTTGCCCGAGTTGCAAGATCCGCTGAATCTGGCGGGATATCTGGCCACGATCGAGAATGGGCAGAGCTACGGCCCGCTGGTCGGCGACCGGGGCGTCGGGACGTTCGGGGGCAGTGAGGATCACACGGCGATCCTGGATGCGCGGCCGGGGCACATCCGTCAATACGCCTATTGTCCCGTGCGATATCAAGACCAATTCCGCGTGCCGCCCGAGTGGACGTTCGCGATCGCCGCCAGCGGGATCGCCGCCGAAAAGACGGGCGGCGCGTTGGAGCGGTACAACCGGGCGTCGCGCCTCGCGACGGCCGTCGCCGACCTCTGGCGACGCGCAACCGGCAGCGACGCGTCGAACCTCGCCGCGATCCTACGGCGCGACGCCGACGCGCCGCGGCGGTTGCGACAGATCTTGACCGAGACGCCCCATGCCGAGTTTCGACCGCCCGAATTGCTGGCGCGGCTCGAGCATTTTCTGACGGAAAACGAACAGGTGATCCCCGCGGCCGGCGACGCGCTGCGCCGCGGCGATCTCGCCGCATTCGGCGATTCGGTGGACCGTTCGCAACGGGTGGCGGAACGGCTGTTGGGCAACCAGGTTCCCGAGACGATCCATCTGGCGCGGGCGGCTCGCGAACTGGGCGCGGCGGCGGCCTCGGCCTTCGGCGCCGGGTTCGGCGGCAGCGTGTGGGCGCTGGTTCGAACGAGCGACGCGGCGGAGTTTCTGGAACGTTGGCAACAGGATTACCTCGGACGTTTTCCGGCTCGTCGGGCTGAGGCTCGCTTTTTCCCCAGCGCCGCGGGGCCTGCTTTGTGCCGCGTCCGCTGAGTGCGGTAGGCGTCCCGCCCGAGCGTCGCCCGGCCGGTCCAGGCGGCCCCTCAGGCGTCCCCAAGGCTGGCCGTTGTTCTCGGACGGTTTCGCGGAATGAACGATACGACCATCCGCCCCGCGTCGCTCTGTGCGCACGCGGCGCCACGAGGATCGCCGTGAACGGTGCGCACGAACAGAATCCCTACCGCGCGCCGCGGTGTGGCGCCGCCGCAACGGAAAGGCAGCCGCGGCGTATTCGCGATCTGGTCCTGGCGGGGCTGTCCCTGGGCGTCGCGTACGGGGCGACAGCGGGTGCGCTCATCGCGGCCTGTCCGGTCGCCGTCGAGCTGTTGATCGGGTATCGCGGATGGCGCCAGGGGGACGCGGCGTCGGCGTTGATGACCGTCACGCTCCCCTTGGTGGCCACCAGCGCGCTGGGCGCCTGCATGGGCGCGATCCCAGGGGCTGGCCTCGGGGCGGTCCAAGGGGTCTGGGTGGCGCGCTCGCCCGTTGGCGGCGGGCGCCGGCTGATTCGGCGGGCGACGTTATGTTGGTCGTTGACCGCGGTGGCCGCGTGTCTGTTCGTTGACCACGCGGGGCGCGGCCCGATGGGTCTGATGTTGCTGACGGCGGGCGTCGCCGGTGCGCTCAGCGCGGCGCGCATGGCGGTTCGGTTGAACGAGATCGACCGAATGGACCGGATCGACGCGATGGGCGGGGGTGGACAAGGCGGCCCCAGAGACGACGCACCCTAGCGGTGGGGCGATCGCCTCCGGTCGGCAGGGCGGATTCGATGGTCTGTCGGGGTTGGCGCAAGCGGGCGTTGCATGATAGAACAGGTCGCTCGACCGCCTCACGTCGCCGCGAGCACTCGCCCATGGACGATCCTTCTCCCATCGTCGAACCGCACCGCCTGCTGGCTGGGCTGACGCCGGCCCAGCGCGAAGCGGCTGCGCACGTGGACGGGCCGCTGTTGATTCTCGCCGGGCCCGGCAGCGGCAAGACGCGAGTCGTCACGCATCGCGTCGCGAACCTGTTGGCGCACGGAGTCGCGCCCGCCCAGATCCTGGCATTGACGTTTACGAACAAAGCCGCCGACGAGATGCGGCAACGGGTGGAACAGTTGACGGCCCAGCGCGGCGTCTGGCTGGGAACCTTTCACTCGTTCTGCGCGCGTCTGCTGCGGCGATACGCGCCGCTGACGGGACTGCGCGAGAACTTTTCGATCTACGACGCGGACGACAGTCGTCGCCTGTTGAAGGCCGTGCTGAGCGACAGCGAGCTCGGCATCACGCACACCTCGCCGGACGCCATCGCCAATGCGATCAGTTGGGCCAAAAACAGGCTCGTCACGTTCGACGCGTATGCGCCGCGGCCCGGCAGCGTGATCGGCGCCGTCGTAGCCCAGATCTACCCGGCGTACCAACAGCGATTGCTCGCGGCCAACGCCTGTGATTTCGATGATTTGTTGCTGCACGTGGCGACGTTGTTGCGCCGCGAGCCCGAGCTGCGCGCCGAGCTCGACGCTCGCTATCGGTACATCCTGGTCGACGAGTATCAAGACACGAACCTGGCTCAGTATGCGATCGTACGGGCGCTGTCCATCGACCATCCCAACTTGGCGGTCACGGGCGATCCCGACCAGTCGATCTACGGCTGGCGCGGCGCGAATTTGAGCAACATCCTCGAGTTCGAGAAGGATTTCGGACACGTCAAAATCGTGCGGCTGGAACAGAATTTTCGCAGCACGCCGGACATTTTGCGCGTGGCCGATCACCTGATCGCATTCAACGCGCGGCGCAAGCCGAAGCGTCTGTTCACCGAAAATCCGGCGGGCGCGCCGGTGCGTTTGACGGTTTATCCCACCGGCCAGGACGAAGCCGACGGCATCGCCCAGCGGATTGCGGCCGAGATTCAAGCGGGCCGCCGCCGGCCGCGCGACTTTGCGATCTTCTATCGCGTCAACGCGCTGTCGCGGTCGGTCGAACATGCCCTGCGTTTGGTCGGCGTCGCGTACCAGATCGTCAATGGCCAGGAGTTCTATCAACGCAAGGAAATCAAGGACGTCCTGGCCTATCTGCACCTGGTGAACAACCCACAGAACGACCTGGCGTTTCTGCGGATCATCAACACCCCGGCTCGCGGCATCGGCGCCAAGACCGTGTCGCGACTGAGCGAGTTCGCGCGACGCGCGGGCCTGCCCCTGCTCGAGGCCGCCCGGCAGGCCCCCGCAGTGGACTCGATTCCCAAGCGCGCAGCGGTCGCCATCGCCGACTTTGTCGCAGCCTACGACCGGATGTGCTTGCAGGCGGGCGGCCCACTGGTCGAGATGATCGGGTGTGCGCTGCAGGAATCCGGGTATCGCGACTGGCTGTTGGCTTCGGAGGACGAGCAGGATCACGAGCGGGTCGCCAACATCGACGAACTGATGACCGCCGCCGCCGAGTTCGATCGCCAACACCCCGACGCGGCGCAGCTGCTCGAACTGTTCCTAGAACAGACGTCGCTCGTCGCCGACCTCGATGCTTTTGAGCCAGATCAAGAGCGGGTGACGCTGATGACGTTGCACGCGGCCAAGGGGTTGGAGTTTCCGGTCGTGTTCATCATTGCCGCCGAGCATGGGCTGTTGCCCCACGAACGCAGCGCGGACGACCCGGAGAAGTACGAAGAGGAGCGGCGGTTGCTGTTTGTGGGGATCACACGGGCCCAGCGCGAGTTGCAGTTGAGCTGCGCTCAATACCGGGCTTTTCGCGGCGAGCGGCGTCCGACGGTCCCGAGCCAGTTCTTGATGGAGCTGCCGCGCGAAGAGCTGGCCTATAGCGAGCCGGCCGGGTTTGAGATCGACGCCGACCCATCCACGGCCGACGAAACAGATGGCGAGGGCTGCGACGATTCGGCGCAGACCGCCGCCCACCCGCGGCACGGCGGCGCGGTCTGGTCGGACGAAGACTTCGTCCAGGACGGACCGGCCGACTACGACGCGCATGCCACCGGCGGCGCACGAACACGTCGCGCGAGCCGGGCGCGCGGCGACGACGAGCTGGACGCTCGCCATGCGGCGTTTCGGCCGGGGCTAACCGTGTGGCATCCCGACTATGGGACAGGCATCGTGGTGAACGTCAGCGGCAACGGAGCCAAACGCAAGGCGCGCGTTCGCTTTGGCCTGGACGGCGAAGTCCGGCATTTTCTGCTGGCCCACAGCCCGTTGGAGCCGGTGCCGCCGTAACCGGCGCCGCCGTAGCCTGTGCCGCCGTAGGACGCCCATCCTTCGCCCGCGCGAACAACGCCGGCGCAGCGACGTGCGGCGCCGCCGGGAAGGACGGTTGCGAAACCAGACGCCAGCGGACGGCGCGCCAGACTCAGGCCGACATGGTGTTGATCTGCCGCGATAGTTCCCGAACGAGAACCGCGGGGTCGAGCGGTTTGGGGAACCACTGATCCACGCCGTGCGGACCGCGTTGCACGCCCAACTGGTCCGGCGAGGAACCGCTGATCGCGTACACCTTCATATCTCGCAGTTCCGGATTGGCGCGGATCGCGTGGAGCGTCGCGGGGCCGTCACAACGAGGCATGCGCATATCCAACAGGACCACATCCGGGCGCTTTTCGTTCTCCAAAAAGCTCAACGCGTCCTGGCCGTCGCGGGCCGTGTCCACTTGAAAGCCGCTCAATCGCAGATAGCTGGCCAGCAGCTCGCTCTCGTTGAGATTGTCCTCGACGATCAGGGCCCGTCCGAGAACGCCCGCGGGGCGAGCCGCGGGAGCGACGTGCTTGGCTTCGATCAGCCGCTGTTCCAACGCCGCGAACTCGTCCAGCGCTTTTTGCAGCGTCCGATCGGCGTCCTCCAGCCGATTGACTTGGACGAGTTTCTGCGACAGGTGCAACGCCAGTTTCGCGGCGTGCAAGCGATTGCGCAGCGCGTGGGAAAGCTTACCCTCGGAGGGCTGAGGCTCTTGCGTTGGGGCGCCTCCGTCGTTTTCGGCCAGCTCGTGCCGCAGCACGGTGACGTTCGGCGGCGCGTCGACGCCCACCCGCACTTTGCTGCCGCCGATGTTGAGAATTTCGACGGTGATTCCCAGGTTGGGAAACACGATTTTGTCATTGCGGCCGCGGGATAAGACAAGCATGATCAAGACCTCCTGTCTGGCGCGCTGTGGCGCGATCTCGTCGCGATCAACCGTAGAGCGCCACTGTCACGGGTTACGAAAACCAACCACCACTCCGTTGTTGGCGGCTAGCCGGCGCGTCTTCCGAGCGCGCCGGCCCCACGGAGCTAGCAGCCATGCGTCCGCCATCCCTGCGGCAGATCCTCGCGGATCCAGGAAGTCCTTTCCCGATCGCTAGCCGTATTCAAGCATGTTCATACCGAAACTCAAAACATGGGTCAAGAGCGAATTTTTCGGCTTGTCGCTCAATTTTGCCAAAAGTAGGGGAGGTGGGCGCGTCTCGGGTGTGCGGAACACAAGTCCTGTACGATCGATCTCGCGCACGATGACGTGGGCGATGGCCCTGCCGAGCGTCTCGTTTGCGTTGCGAACAGGTGGACGCCGCCATACAATGCCTCGGATCGCACCCGCGTCGCGTGGGCCGGCCCGCGCGGCTTCGTGGCTGGGTGCAGAACCTCGAGACAACGCAACGGCTAGAGCGACATGACGGTACCGAACACGCGTCGACGAGTTCCCATTCTGGCTACGGGCATTTTCGTGTTGCTCGGCGGTCTGTGGGGCGGTCTGTTGCGGATGGGATGGATCTGGCCGGTCGTCAGCCCAGGGTCCGTGGCCTATCACGGCGCCCTGATGGTGGGCGGATTTTTGGGCACGCTGATCAGCTTGGAACGTTCGGTGGCGCTTGGGCGGCGCTGGACATACGGGGCGCCCATCTTGGCCGGTTTGGGGGGCGTCTGTCTCGTGGTTGGCTTGCCCATGGTCTATGGCCAAGCCCTCATGCTGTTGGGCAGCTTGGTCCTGGTGGGAATCTTTTTGAACGTCGTTTCTCGCCAGCTCACGCTGTTCACCGTCACGATGGGCCTGGGCGCCGTGGCTTGGGCTGTCGGCAATGGGCTGTGGCTGTGGGGGCGGCCGATCCCGCTGATTGTCGAATGGTGGGTCGCGTTTCTGGTGCTCACCATCGTGGGCGAACGCTTGGAACTGAGCCGGTTCCTGGCGCCCTTGCGCGGTCGATACGCCGGCTTCGTCCTGGCGGTCGGGCCTTATTTGGCGGGATTGATCGTGGGGCTATCCTGGCCTGGTCTCGGCTGGGCGCTGTCCGGCGTCGGCATGTTGGGCATGGTGGCTTGGCTGCTGATCCACGACTTGGCGCGGCAGACGGTCCGCCGCGCGGGCCTGACGCGCTTCGTTGCGCTGTGCCTGCTATCGGGCTATTTCTGGCTGGCCGTCGGCGGAGCGCTGGCGATCGCGAATGTCGTGGTCCTGCCTCTGATGAACGGCGTCGGCTGGAGTTGGATCAGCCAGGCGCCGCTCAATGGCATGGCCTACGATGGCATGCTGCATTCGGTCCTGCTGGGGTTCGTGTTCGCCATGATCTTTGGGCATGCGCCGATCATTTTTCCCGCCGTTCTCGACGTGCAAATGGCGTATTACCCGCGATTCTACGCGCATCTGGCGCTGCTCGAATTGGCCGTTGCGCTGCGGCTGGTCGCCGATGTGGCGGATTGGTCCGCCGGTCGTCAGTGGTCCGGCGTCATCGGCGTGACGGCGATCCTCTTGTTTCTGGCTCAGACGATCACCAGCATCTCGCGCCGCGCGACGCCCACTCCGCCACCGCCCACGGCGCCACCGTCCGCGCCGTCGTCCGTCCCCCGGCCTGTCCAATCCGCGCAGACCGGCCGCACGATCTCGCTCCAGGTCCACCGGGGGCCACCGACCGAGCCGTAGGGCGGCGACCACAGGAAAGGCGCGCCGCCCTGGAGGGACGCGCTTGGTCGCGTCCACCGGGTGGCGGCTACGGCGGAGCGTGGCCACGGCGGGGCCTGGCCCTCCAGCGTGGCGTCAGCTTGCCTCGAGAGCGGCGTTCCATGCTGATAAATTGGGCAACAGTCGTCCATTGTGAGCGATGAATTCGGGCTGGCGGCATTATTTGATGATGCGGTACTTGCACAAGCTGTATCAATCTTGACTGCATTTCCGAGGCCGTTATAATCTCCACCATTGGCAAGTTCGGCAAACACGGCAGAGCCGGACGGGTCAAGCGGTTAGAACGGTGGCGGGAGGCGAGCTAACTAAGGATGTCGCGGGGCTTTGTTCGACACAGGTAGCTCAAGGCTAACTAAGTCGGCTAGGAAGGATTTGACGAAAGCCATGACTACGAAGACTGTTTTTACGACAGGCGAGGCGGCAAAGATCTGTAAGGTATCTCAGCAGACGATCATTCGCTGTTTTGACAATGGATCGTTAAAAGGATTTCGCGTTCCGGGGAGCAAGTTCCGCCGCATCCCCCGAGACCACTTGTTCGCGTTCATGCGGGATAACGGAATCCCCACGGACGCGCTGGAAGACGGCAAACGCAAGATCTTGATCGTGGACGACGACGAAGAGCTGGTCGATCTGCTCTCCGACGTCTTTGAAAAGGAAAAACGATTCGACATCCGCACGGCCAATAATGGCTTCGACGCCGGAATGCTGGTCCGCGAATTCCGCCCCGACGTGGTTATTCTGGATGTGATGTTGCCGGACATCAACGGCAAGGAAGTCTGCCAGCGCATTCGGAGCGATGATTCGCTGGAGGCCGTCAAGATCATCTGTATTTCCGGGATGGTGGAACAGGACAAGATCGACGATCTCAAGGCGGCCGGAGCGAACGATTTCATGAACAAGCCGTTCAACGTCGATCGTCTGATGGACCGCGTCTGTGATTTGTTGGAGATCGAACGGGCGACGCCCGCGTGAGGCGTCGCGGCGACGCGCCCGCGCCATGTGACTCGGGTAGCAACCGGTTTGCCGATCTCATGGGCGTCCGTTCAAGACCGCGCGACACCTGGTCGGCGAGCGGGCTGCCGACCGCCGTGGCCGTGGCCTGAGCGCGGCCGGACAACGTTGCGCACCGCGCCGCGTCGCGCATGACCGGACCGTCCCCAGGCCTGGCACAGCGCAGACAGACCGAAGCTCGCCTGACGGAAGTCCCTTCTAGGTCGTGCGCAGTATCGTACCGAGTCGTGCGACGTATCGTCTATTGTGACCGAGCCGCATGATTTGCCTGCCTGCCCTTACCGTTAGCCAACTGTCAGGTGGCCGGTTGTCGTGGCGTTTGCCGCTGTCCGAAGACGGTTTGGACGGGCTCGTCACGGGGCTCGCGAGCGACCAGGGCGAGCGAGGGCTCGAGGCGCTGCTGGCGGACGAACCGGCGTTGTTGCTGTGGTGCGTCTGCCGATCTCCGTTGTGGTCTGATTCGGGGCCGCCAGACTTGGCCGCGGTTGCCCGATGGCTGGCCGCACACGGCCCCTATGTGCTGGCGTGGGGCGACGACGAGCAGGCGGCGGGGCAGTTGTATACCGCTGAGGATCTGACGCAGTGGGCAGAGCTTGCCGCAGCTTCGGCCGGTGTCGCCGATCTGGCCCGGCAACTGGCTTCGCCGCGTGACGCGCCGACGGCGTTTCTGTTCGGATTGTTGCACAACGCCCACGCCTGGCTGGCAGCCTGTGGTTCAGCGGGCGATCGTCCCCCGACCGACTCGGAGAACCGGGCGTCGGCCGATCCTGAGACGCCTCTGCCGGCTTGGCTGCTGAATTGGTTGCGGCAATTCCAAAGCCAACACGGCCGCGATCCGATCGCCGCCTTGATCGCACGGGTTCTGACATGCTGGCAGGCGTCACCCGAGGCGCCGCGCCGCGCCGATGCGGGCGACGTGGGCGAGCCGACGAAGGCTTGTTCCGTGGCTCGGCGGGCGCGGCAACGCTGGCTGTCCTCGCGGCTCGGTTTCGGCAACTTCGTCCCACCGATCTTCCGCACGCTGGCGCGATGTCGGAGTTTGGAGGCACGATTTGATCGCGAATTGGAGACCGCGAAGCTCGAAGCGATCAAGGCGTTTGCTTATGGGGCGAGCCACGAGATCAACAACCCGTTGGCCAACATCTCGACGCGCGCCCAGACCCTGCTTCGCGAAGAACGCGACCCCGAGCGGCGTCGCAAGCTAGCAGTGATCAACATGCAGGCCTTCCGCGCGCACGAGTTGATCGCCGACTTGATGCTGTTTGCGCGGCCGCCAGCGTTGGTCCTGTCGGCGGTCGATCTGGTTTCGTTGGCGGATCAAGTTGTCGCGGAACTAAAGGTCGAAGCCGTCAGCCAGCAGACGGTGTTGGTGCGTTTGCCCGTTGCCGCGCCGGTCAACGTTGTCGCGGATCCGAATCATTTGAGCGCGGCGCTACGGGCGCTGTGCACAAACGCTCTGGAAGCGGTGCGGTTCGGAGGGCGGGTCGAGGTCTCGGTGGCTGGCGGCGTAACGGGGCCAACGGATTCCGACGGCCGAGCGTGGGCCGAAATCGTGGTCGCGGACACGGGCGCGGGCATCGAGCCCGAAGTTCGCCGCCACTTGTTCGACCCCTACTTTTCGGGCCGCGAGGCGGGCCGCGGCCTAGGGCTGGGCTTGGCAAAATCCTGGCGGATCGTCGTCGAGCATGGCGGGCGCATCGATGTGGACAGCCCGCCCGACGGGGGCGCCGTGTTTCGCATCCGACTGCCCGTGCCCGGGCCGTCGTGCGCCGCGAGTCCGAACTTCGAGAATCCGGATCCTGTTCGGAGCCCACGTCCGCAAAACCGGCGATCCCCGTGATGGAGGCCACCGATTCGTCCGGGCGTCCTCGCGGCGCGGCCCAGCGGATCGGCGACGCCCCCCGGTTCACGATTCTTTTCGGTCGTCGCTGTCGACGATGTAGGAATCGATGATCGTCGTCCGACCCGGCGGGCCGTGCTGTCCGTTTGGCGGCAACGTGTAAATCGTGAAATGCGATCTGACCCAAGCGCTCAATCGTTGGCGAATCCAGCGACGACAGGCGGGAATCAGCAAGAGGATTCCGACCAGATCCGTCAGAACTCCGGGTATCACCAGCAGGACGCCAGCCACAAGGATCAGCGCTGCGTCGAACAGGGCGGCGGCCGGCATCCGGCCCGCCGTTAGATCGTCGCGAATCCGCAGCCACGCGCGCCAGCCCTGCGTCCAGGCCAACCAGCCGCCGAGCGCCGCCGTGGCGACGACCAGGAACAGCGAAAATCGCCACGAGAAGACGTCGGCCAAGCCGAACAGCAGGGCCAGTTCGACCAGCGACGCCAAGAGAAACAAGATCAGGAGCCGCGGCAGCATGATGCACGAATTGTAACACCGAGAAAGGCGTGTGCCAGCGCCGCGCACGTTCACATCGTCTCGTGATGCCGAGCCCCCGTCGCGGCGCTACGGTGGTGAGAGGCAAGCATCAACGAAAACAGGGCTGCTGCCTCGCGAACGAAGCAGCAGCCCTGTGACGTATAAAAACCTTCGGTCGATTGCGGCGAGCGGAGTCGCTGCGAGAAAGGCGAGGGTCCAGCGTGCTTCTGCACGCGCTTGGGTTGAACCCCGGCCAACGCTATTTGTTTGGTCCCTCTGCCGGAATGGCAACCGAAGGTCTTGATCCCTGGCAACTGTCGGCGGCTTGTTCTTCCACCGTGCTGACCAACAGTATCGACACATTTCCCCGGCGATCGTTACGGAATTCGGACGGTTCTTTCTCGGCCCGCCGCAGCTCGCCCCGGCAGACGGCGTCGCGGCCGGTGATCGCGACGCGATCCGAACGGTCCCGCGGTGCATCGCCGGATCGGCGAACGCAGCCGGCTTGATGAGCGCAGTTGGCTCGAGCGAGAGCCGCCGGCTCGAATCGTCAGCTTGGCCCGTCGCGTCGGCGTCCGTGCGTCGGCTTCAGCGGATCGATTCCCCGGATCGGCGATTGGGCTCGATCAATTGAACCAGCCGTGGGACCAGCAGATCAGCGATGACGCGATGGCCTCGCGCGTTGGGATGGAGGCCATCGGGAAAGAGGTCGAGTTGGGCGGGGTTGTCGATGAACGCCTGATAGACGTCGACCAGGGGGACCTGTCTGCGCGCGGCCACGTCGCGCACGGCTTGGGCGTATTGCTCGACCAAAAAGTTGATTCCATGCCGACGATAGGGTTCCAGGTGCGCGCCCCCGTAGCGCTGGGTCATCGGCGGAGACGTCATCAGCACCACTTCGATTCGGGCGGCCTGCAGGCGGTCCACAAGTTTGTCGACGGCGGCCTGAAACTGGTCGCGCGGCACGCGGGGCGTGTCTGCAAAGTCGTTCGTCTGCGGCCGATAGAAACCGCCGTCATTGCCGCCGAACATGATCGTCACGACATCCGGTTTGCGGTCCAGTACATCGGGCTCGAGTCGTTCGAGCGCGTGCGTCGCGATATCGCCGTTGACGCCCGCGTTGATCACTTCGATCGGCCTGCCGAGCCGCGCGGTCAACTCGCGCTGGACGATCGCTCGGAACGTCTCGGCCTCCTGGACGCCCACGAGCCGCACACCGTTGGTAATCGAATCCCCCAAGGCCACGATTCGCAACGATTCCATCGCCTGAACGCTCTCCTTTGCGGAATCCGTTGGATCGCCGCGTCCCGTGTTGGCTTCGGCGGCGCAGAGCTGGCTCGGGTTGGCCAGGGCTAACATCGCCAGCGCAAATGCGGACGGAAAGATAGACTGCATGTCTTACTCCCCAGGCGATTGCACCATTCGTCACTTTTTCAAGACGATTTGCGCGAGGTAGGTCTCATCTTAGGCTGCGGTCAAGCCACGTGCGGCCTGGAGCCGGAATCATTCATTCGCCGGCGAGAGCGAGCACGATGCCGCCTACTTTTCGAGCAGTACGGCGCGCTCTGTCCGGTATCGAAGGCGGAAAACCGGGCGGCTCGCGCGGCTCCGCCAACGCTGATCGTCTTGACCTGTGCTCAGCCCGCCGGACACGGAGGTTCCTCTCGGCAATTCGATCAGGGCCGACTCGCCGACAACGGCGTTCGCCGCCGCCGATTGTCCAGGAAAGGTCGCGCGAGGTCCAGTGGTCGTTCCCGCACACGTCTTGTTCCGTTCGACGGCGATGGCTGGGTGCGCGCGGTCGGGCAGCCCCGTTTGGACGCTGAATCTGTTGGCCGAAGGCCTCCGATCACCGTAGCCTGGGGCAACGTCCCAGGACTGGCGCCGCGCGCGTATCTTTTGGCCGAAGGCCATATTCATGCGGGCAGAGGTGATACGTTGATGTTGGCCTTCGGCCAACACGGTTGCGATCATCTCTGACTCCTGGGGCGTTGCCCCAGGCTACGTTGGTGATGGCCTTCGGCCAACACG
>JAVYAJ010000144.1:0-42912 GCA_032229885.1 Candidatus Anammoximicrobium sp.
CCGGACGTTCTCCTCCATCAGTTCGGCGATGACCTCGTTTTTCTGGACGAGCTTCTCTCGAAGCCGAGCGATCTGCTGGTCCTTGGCCTTCTCGACGCATCGCGAGGTCGGCTGATTCCGGAAGGCCCTCTCGGCCTGGTCCAAGACCTGCTTGACCCACAGGTGGGTCTGGCTAGGCTGGACCTTCAGTTCCTCGGCCAGGGCCGACACGGCCTCTTTACCGGCGAGATGTCGGCGGACAATCTCGGCCTTCTGTGGGGAGGTGAAATGCCTTCGGGTTGCGTTGCTCATGGAAAGTACCTCCGCATGAGTCTATGCTAACCCAAACGGCCCGACATTCCAGTTTCAAGAGGAGCAAGACACTACCTAGCGTCAGAGGTTGCGGTTGTCCTGCAGGGTATGCAGATCGCGATGGCTTCTCACCAGGGGCGCCAGCGATACGCGGAGCCAAGTGCCTAGCAAATGGCCGAGGCGTTGAAGAACCATGCTCGGCACGTGAGGCTAAAGCGTTACCGGAAGGATCGCCGTGATCCCAAGAACTCCCGGCCCAAACGCACAGGCCCTAAGTCACACGTCTCGACTGCTCGGGTGCTGGCCACACGCGGGCGGCGCGAATGGCAGCTTTAACGGGCTGGTACTACTAACCTCAAACATCGTGAAAGTTTTGACAATGGTTTCAGGCAGCGACAGCGTCGAGTTGTTGAAGGGTGACATGTTGGGCTTGCAGTAGTTCGGTGTCCTCTGCGTCTCTGCGTTTCATCGACGTCGTTGCGCGGGCGAACTGGCCGGGCTACAAAAAAATGCGTTTTAGAAACGCAGAGACGCTGTGGATACCGAGATTTTGGCGTTCCGTCGTAGCGGCGAGAGACATGACAGGCGAATCACGGCGGATGGATACGGATAGCGGAGGTGAAGAAAAACGGTTAGGTGCGATGTCTTTAGTCGTGTGATTCATGGTCCTCTTTAATATTTCTCGGCCCTTGTTTGGTTGCGGCTGCTGGCCGCGTTAGGACTCTGTGCCTCCGTGAGAATCCAGATAAAACCGGGCGGTCACGTACTGCTGAGTCGGCGTTCCGGTCGTTTCTGCTCGACCCGTTTGACGGGGACGCTTCGCGAGAGCGCCTCCGACCCAGTGCCTGTTCGCCCACGGACGCAGAATCGTTCATGCCCCAGCGCCCGCGGTGTCAGGCTCTGATGTCGTGTGTTTCCCGAAACGCGCGTGTCAGTTGACGGGCGGTCGTCAATAAGCTTCCGGTCCCGCGTGGTACGGCTCGTTGCGTCACGCCATCACCCGGAGATATCCCGACGGGGAGCGCCAACGTCCGGATGGATAGCTCGTGACCCGTTACCGGCGCACCGCCGTCGTCGCTGACCGGGCACTCGGCTGGGGCGATTCGAGCCAACTGGCCGCCCATCTGCTGTGCCGGGACGACCGCCGCCAGACAGTTGCACTGCCGCGGAGCCAACAGCACGTCGTCTGCCAGCGTCCCGGCCGAGACGCGCCGGGCGCGATGGGCGCGACGTACTTCGACGCGATGCGTTGTGGCACACGCCCTGGCGGAGAGCGGTGCGCGTGGTCGGGGCCGTGGCGACGACACAGTTGCGCGCGTTCGACGCGTGACGAACCGCCGGGGGCCGTCCTCGCGGACCTTGCCGCGCGAGGCCTGTGCGGATACGCTTCTATGCAGGCGCGGCGCCGCGTCCCGCAAGGCGAAGCGCACACGACGAGATTTCGAGTTCGACCCCTGGAAACCATCGTGAAAGCCCGGTTATGAAACACGTTCAAGTGCTTGGTCCCGGTTGCCCAAACTGCGAGACCTTTCGGAAAAACGCCGAGCAAGCCGTCCGGCAGGCGGGGATCGAGGCCACGGTCGAAAAGGTCACCGACATCGAGGCCATCACGCGTTTCAATGTGATGGCCACCCCCGCGCTGGTGATCGACGGGCAGGTTAAGATCGTGGGCAAGGTGGCCAGCGCCGACGAGATCCAGCGACTGTTGACGTAAGCGAACCGGCGCGCGGCAAAATGGCCGCGCGAACGATCAGATACGTCCGGGGCGGTTTTCCGAATCGCGAAAACAGTCTGCCGCGCACGCGTCGCGGCCGCCAACCGGCGCGCCGCTGGTCGCGTACGACTCGGCCGACGGTGTGGCGAGGCCGGTCGCCCCGACGCGATCGTTTCGGGCTGAATCCCCGGTGACTGAGGGGATGGGCGGACCCGAGCGCGGCTGTGGTCGCGATCGGTCCCGCGTCCGCGCCGCACAGGGGGCAAAACACGACCGAACCATCCATCCATCCGAACATCGCTCAGAAGACACATGGAACTGAAAAACGCGCTCTCCGTCTGCCTGATCTCGCTGGTGTCAGCGACCCTGGTGCTGCTGACCGCGCGGGCGCTCGATGTGCGGTCGGCCGCCCGGCTCGAACCGCAACTGACGCGAATCGTCGAGGAGCTCGAAGCGATCCGCAAACAGGGCAACATCGCCGTAACAGCGTCGCCGGATCGCGCCGGCGCGGCCGCGGCCGAGCGCCAATCCGAGACGTTGTTCGTCTATTCGTTTCACAGCAACACGCCCTGCGCCACCTGCCGCAGCATCGAGTCGCAGGCTCGCGAGGCGGTCTATTCAGGCTTTGCCGACGAGGCGCAGTCCGGGCGAATCGTGTGGAAGACGTTGAATTACGAACAGGACGCCAATGCGTCGATCGTGCAGAAGTTCGACGTCATCGCACCTATCGTCGTTCTGGCCAAGGTAAGGGGCGGCGAAATCGAACAATGGAAGAGCCTCGACGAGGTCTGGGGCCTGCACGACGACCGACCTGCTTACGCGGCGTTTATGCGCAGCGAAATCAACAAGATGCTCGGCCGCGACGAATCGCAGAACGCCCCGACGCCCGACCAGGCCGCTGACAGCGAGTCGAACGCCCGTGTCGCCGTTGGCCTGCCGCCCGCCGGATGACGGGCGGCAACCGAGGCGAGGCCGATGGTGCGCGCACCAGACGCGTGCTCCATAGCTCGCCGTCGTCAGACCCGCTTGACGGATCGCCCAATCCGAGCTGTGCCCCGTTCTTCTGAGGCGCGGCAGACGATGCCTGCGCCCGCCTTTCCGCCCGATGCGCCATCTCGAAACGCCCAGTTCGCCGCAGCGCACGAGCGGGTGGGCGTCGTCGCCAAAGGCTCTGGCGCGTCAAATCGTCGGCGCGGGAAAGTGCGTGCACAGCTCGGCGACCTGTCCGCGAACGCGGGTCAGTACATCGCGGTCCGTCGGATGTCGCAGCGATTCCAGGATCCACGCCCCGATGGCTCGCATTTCCGTCGGCCCCATGCCGCGGGTGGTCAGCGCGGGCGTCCCGATGCGGATCCCCGACGGATCCATGGGCTTGCGTTGGTCGAAGGGGATCATGTTCTTGTTGACGGTGATGGCGCACTCGCCCAGCGCCTGTTCGGCGATCTTGCCGCTGATTCCCAGAGGCGTGACATCGACCAGCATCAGATGGTTGTCCGTGCCGCCGCTGACCAGCGTCAAGCCGCCGGCCGCCAGCGTTTCGGCCAGCGTCTTGGCGTTCTCGATGATGGCCGCGGCGTACGCTTTGAACTCGGGTCGCAGCGCTTCGCCGAAACAGACGGCCTTGCCGGCGATGACGTGCATCAGCGGCCCGCCCTGCAGGCCGGGGAACACGCTCTTGTTGACCTCCTGCGCGTACTCTTGTTTGCACAGCACCAGCCCGGCTCGCGGTCCGCGCAGTGTCTTGTGCGTCGTCGTCGCCACGAAATCGGCGACCGGAACCGGATTATCGTGCAGCCCGGCCGCAACCAAGCCCGCGTAGTGCGCCATATCGACGAACAGTTTCGCGCCGACTTCGGCGGCGATCTCGGCAAATCGCCCGTGGGGAATCTCGCGGGGGTACGCGCTCGCGCCGGCCACGATCAGCTTGGGCTTGAACTCGCGGGCCAGCGCAGCGACTTGATCGAAATCGATCCGTTGCGTGTCGCGGGTCACGCCATAGTGGAGGTAATGGTACAGCCGGCCGGAGATGTTCAATTTCATGCCGTGCGTCAGGTGTCCGCCGTGCGCCAGGTCCAGGCCGAGGACCGTATCGCCGGGCTGGAGCACGGAGAAATAGACGGCCGTGTTGGCTTGCGAGCCGGAATGCGGCTGGACGTTGGCGAACTCGGCGCCGAACAGCCGTTTGGCCCGGTCGCGGGCCAGGTCCTCGACCACGTCGACGTGTTCGCAGCCGCCGTAATAGCGGCGCCCGGGATAGCCCTCGGCGTACTTGTTCGTCAACACGCTGCCCACGGCCTCGAGCACCGCCGGACTCGTGTAATTCTCACTGGCGATCATCTCCAGGCCGTCCTGTTGCCGCTGCTTTTCAGCGTCCACCGCGGCCCACACTTCGGGATCTTGCATCCGCAGGTAATTCATCGATCGGTTCACTCGCATCCGGGTCGAGGGAAAAAGACAACCATCCGCGTCGATTCGTCGCGAAGGGCAACGGTGGCGGAACACGAAACTGTACGCGCGGAACGGGTCGGATTCAATTGGGGATGGGCGCAAAGGCGGGCCACAGCCATCGCCGCAGGCCGATTCCCGCGGCCAGGACCGCAGCGATCAACCCCAGGACGCTGGGCGTGAAGAAGCACCACCAGACGACGCCGACGAGTAGGCCGAACAGCGGCGCGACTAGGCTGCCCCATCCGGGCTGCGGCGGGTGCGGCAGCAACAGCGCGCCGACCACGGCCAGCGCGGCCAACAGCGCGGCGGCCGCGCCGCGCTGACGGGCATCCGTGTCGGCAACCGACGGGAACCGCGCTTCGACGTTCTCGTCACCGGTGACGATCGCCGCCTGCTGGTTGTCCGTCGCCGCCCGATTCTTCGGCTGGGGCGGCGCGGCGGCGTCGGTATCGGCCAGCGGCGGCAGGTTCTTCCGGCGCTCGTCCAGTTCGGCCCGCGCCGCGTTGACCGCGGCCAGGTCGGCCGCGTACCGCGAGCCGAGATCGGGATCGGCGGCCAGCCGGTGTTCGATCTGGCTGCGGGCGTCGGCCAACTGTTGGAACCAGCCCGTGTACCAGCGAACGGCGATGTTCGGATCGGCGGCCGCCACCGCCTCGGACGCGCTTTCGATCAACCGGGCTCGATTCGCGAAACGCGTGAAGTCCAGCTTTACGGGATCGACCCGGTTCTGGGCGGGAAAGATTTCGAGCGGGGTCAGCGCGGAGGACCGGACCGTCCACAACGTCTGATCGACGGGGATGCCCACCAGCCGCGGCACGGGAACGACGCGGCGTCCGTCGGGACCGCCGGGGATCATTTGGCCCTGAAAGACCACTTGCATTTGCTGGGTCAGTTGCCGCGGACCGAACATCAGCCGATACCGGCCGGGCTCGAGCGCGTCGAGCATGGCCGGCAAGCCGCCGAAGGCGACATCGATCAACTGCAGATTTTCAGGCAGTTCGAGGTCGCAGTGGTCGATGCCGGATGGCTGGAGGTCGAACGCGACCGTGCCGGCCACTGCGCCGTCGGGCGCGCAGACCACCTCGCAATCCGCGAGCACGACCCGCGGGCGGCTCGACTCGGTCTGTACGTCGGCGATGCTTGCGCGAAATCGAGGCTGGGTGGCGATGAAGACTTTGTGAGGCTCGGACGGCGGATCAAACCCGTCCGGCAGTTCGGCGATCTCGCGCAGCCCGGTGGTCTTCCAGGCGATTCCCTGCTGGTTGATCTGCGCAGGCGCGCACAGATACCGGTCGGCCGTTTCCACGTCCAGCGGGACGATATCGAGGGCCTGGACGGCCTCGCCCTGCGGAGTCGCCAGCAGGCCGGAAATGGTCAGGCGCTGCGCGCCGGTGAGCGCTTGTCGAGGCCTGAGGATCAACTGCCGTCGCTTCTGTCCGGGGATGGGAATCACTTCCAACGCGCCTTCGCAGTCACATCGCAGGGAATCCGTCCATTCGGCGGGGATCTCCCAGCGGAGTGAGTCGACCACCCCCCCCACGGCTTGGAGATCGTATTGGATCTGGACGGCCCAAGCCTCCTGCCGCCGCTCGAGCACGGCGACCTGGATCCCTCGCGAGCGCGGACGATTCGAGCCGATCACGACTCGCATCGGCGGCGCTGGGGACGAGTCCCGCGGCGCCTGCAAGGCGGCTGCGAGCCGTCCCCACCCGGGCCGGTATTCGCCCAGCCCAGCGTCCGGCGCTTCGCGCCACGGGCTGGGATCCACCATGTTCAAGCGCACCGCCGCGCGGCGATACAGCGACAGCGAGTCGGCGACGATCTCCGCTCGTTGGACCGCGATCCGCGGCGCCGTCTGTTCGCCGGTTCGCGGCGTGGGCCGCGTCGCCTGGATCTCCAGTCGATGCGGACCCGAGATCGGCTGATCCCAACGCACGACCAACGCCCCGTCCGCCGCGCGGGTCCAGCGTACGGCGCGCGCCGCGGCTGGCTCTCGCAGAGAGACCTCGCCGATTTCCAGGCCGTCCGACAGCGTCAAACGGTGCTGAAACACGCCGTCGCCCGAGACATCCAGGTCGGCCCGAAACTGGACGTCCACCCGCTCGGCGCCCCACGATGCGTCCAGATGCTGAGCGACCTTGACGCGCGTCTCGCGCGGGCGGGTCGTCAGGCTCCACCGCGGTTCGCCGTCGGGAATGGAGACCGCAATCTCCGGCGCCGGCGTGCCCGGCTGCCAGGCGGTCGCGAATGCCTGTGGATCGATCCGTTCGTCGCCGTCGGCCGCCGGTTCGTAGCGCAGCGATTCGTCCACCGAGACCCCCAGCCACCGCCGCCTGGTGCGCGTGGCGACAGCCTCCAGGCGGGGAAGCCGAATCAGGCCGACTCCCGAAGCATCCGCCAGCATGAATTCGAGATTCAAGGTCGCTTCGTTGACCGCGGGCGGCTGGAACTTCCACCGAAAACGCTGGTTGCCGCCCGCTTCGGTGGCAGAGATCGAGGGCGTCTGTTCCGGCTGGCGGGACGGCTGCAAGCGAAGTTCCGGCGACGCCAGGATTCCGACTTCGGGCAATCGCCCGCCGGGGCTTGCGAAGCGGAACCGAGCCTCCAACACCACCGCCCCGGGGTGGAATTTCAGCCACATCAATTGTTCGGCCTCGACCGGCGCCGCCGCCGAGACAACCGCCGGATCCGCGGGCCACTGCAGCGTCAAATGGTCGGCCGGGCCGAGCGCAATTCGCTGCTCGCCGCCGGATTCGACGGTCGTCGTCCCCCGCGCCGAAGGACACTCGACCGCCGCCGTCTCGTTGGGCAGTTGCAGCCGCAATTGCGCGTTGGGCACGCGCGGGATCGACACGTCGCAGCGAACCAGCGCATCCCGCTGTTCCGCCTGCGGACGAAAGGCCAACTCGAGATTGACCTCTCCCGGTTCGGGAACGTCGACCGCCAGCAGCCGCCCGTCGGCGTCCCACGCGACGGAGACGGGCTGGCCGTCCAACCGGGCCCGGTTCGGCAACAGATAGATCTTGTCCTGGCGGATGGGAAGCAGCACGCGCACGGCCGCGCGGTCCGTCCGCAGGCGATACTGCGCACTGAGCTCGCGGATCTGAAGCGAAGATTTGGCGCCGTCCAGATCGAAGGTCACACGGTAGTCCGCGGCCAGGATCAACCATTGTCGGGCCGACGTCCCGCCGCCCGCCGCCTCGCGCCGCAGATGGTTCCAAAACGCGCGCGGCACGTAGACATACGGCTCGGACGGCTGCTGTTCCTCGTCCACCGGAAACAGAACCTGATAGATCCGGTCGTTGTCCGTCCGGATCTGGGCCGCGGTCTGCGCGGTGGCCGACGCCGCAGCCAAGACGACGACCAAAAACATCATTGCGCCGATCGAGGCCAACGCCACACGAGAGGAATCGGCCGCGAGCGAAGCCCGTGGCGCCGGCGGTCGAGGCTTCGCCGCGCCGAACCACACCCAGGCGACCGCCAGAAGGCTGCCCAGGAAACAGTTGCTGAGAAGAGGAACCCCGATCCCAGGAACGATCAACGCCAAGGCGCCCCAGGCGGCCGTGATCGGCAGGCACCAGATCGGGCGACGACGCGTCCCCCATACGGTCAAGCCGGCGACGACCAGGAACATCGCCCAGCCGGCCGTCCGGAAGAAATCGTGCTGCATCACGTACAGCCGAGCTTCGTCCGTAGCCACGGCCCGCCCGCCGACGCCGGATCGGATCGGCGCCTGGACGACCGTCCAGCCGCGATCGGACGCCGAGCTCAGCGACGGCGCAGCCGACGGGCGGCGCGCCGCGTCGGCTGGGGCGTCGAACCGATCCCCCCAGGCGTTCGGCGACAGCCACCACCGCCAGGCCAGCGGCTGGAAACGCAGCCGCGACGTCTCGCGGAGCAGCGAGCCAAACAGACGTTCCGCCCACGAAGCCGCGCCGGCGGACGCCCCGTCCGCGGCCTGCCAACCCGGCGGCAGCCAGACGGTCCACCCGCGCTCGAACACGGGCACGCCTAGCTTGGGCCACTGGGCGGTCACCGCCATCAGCGGCCCGCGGGCGGGCAACGGCGCCAGATAACTGACGGAGATCCGCGGATTGCGATCTCCGGCGGGCAAGTCCAACGCCACGCCGGCGCGCGTGGTTGCGTGGCGAGGGTGGAACGCCGATCGGCCATTGACCAGGATCTCGAGCAACTCGGTTCCCGCGGGCGGCTCGACGGCGATCTGCGCCGTGCCACGGTTCTCCAGACGATAGACGACCGTGTGGATCGCCCGACCGGTCGCCAGGACCCGCGTGCTCAGCTCGGCGCGTTTCGCCCAGACGGCCCCTGCGCGAGAAAATCCCGTTGCCATCCGCACCGCCAACTGGCAATCGAGCGACGGATCGTAGCGGTACGAGCCGCGCGTGGTGGAATAGCTGCTCGGCGACGGCGGCTCGGCGGGCATCGGGCGGACGTTCTGAGGTTCGATGTTCAGCGGGATCGCGGCCGCGCGCACCGTGACATAGCCGACCTGCGAAGCGGCGGCCGGCAGGGAAACCAACGGCACCGTCCCCGTTCCCGAGAACGCGGCCGTGTGCACGGCCGTGATCTCGAACGCGTCGTCGCGAGCTCGCGGGAGGATCAGTTCCCACGAGGCGCTGCCGAAATCCGCGTCGGCCGCCGCGGCGTCCGCCGAGCGCAGGGGATTCGCCAGGACCACGCCCTGCGCGTCGCCGTCCGAGATCCAGCGCAACGGCGCCGGCATCGGTTCGGAAAAGCGGACGATCAGGCGGCCGACCTTCGAGGCCGTCGGCTGGCAACGGATTCGGAACGTCTGCTCGACCCATTTCTCGCGGTATGCCGCGTCGACGCGAATCTCCGCCGAATAGCTGGGCGCCTCTTCCAACAAAGCGACGGTCAGCTCGTCGGCGCCCGCGTCCTCGGCATACAGCACCGCCCCCGTCGCGCCCTGCACGAGTTCCTGCTCGCGCGCCGCCAGATC
Organism: Candidatus Anammoximicrobium sp.; assembly: GCA_032229885.1. GTDB lineage: Bacteria > Planctomycetota > Planctomycetia > Pirellulales > Pirellulaceae > Anammoximicrobium. Next base: position 9,435 of record JAVYAJ010000144.1, read on the forward strand.
TTCGATCGCCAGACGGCGTAGATTCATGTCGCCCGACAGGCCAATCTGGTGCGCGGGGTCCGCGGCGAGGGCCATCAGACTCCGGGAAACCGTCGCTTCGCGCCAGACGCCCAAACGCAGGTCGCGCCCCCGCAAACGCTCGCCGGGCTGAACCCCGCGGCGATGGGCATAGACGGTCAGACGCAACGTGCGGCCGGTTGCCAGCGGCGTGCGCAGGTCGATCTGGACCTGACGGCCCGCTCCGCTGCCGTAGACCATCCTCCAATCCTCCAGCGCATCGGCCGGCTGCGACTGGACGAGATCGATGGTCCAGCCCGACAACAGCCCCAGATCCAGACGGTATCGCGGCGCCCCGTTGCAACTGAGCTGCGCGTCCTGCACCAGCGTCGTGGCCGTCGTTCCCAGCTTGACGAGCGTTGCCGTCTGGACGCCGATCTCGCCGCGGTCCGCCTGCAACAGGACGGCCACGCGCGGCTGGGGCTGAAACTCGCGAATTTCCACGGCTTCGCCGCGCTGCGGGCTGGACAGCCGCGCCGCCTGGGTCTGGCGTCCACCGTCCACCTCCAGATCGGCAATCCGCAGCGGTTCGAAAACCTCCAATCGACTGACGCCTTCGACCCAATGCCCGCCCGGCGCCCAGACGCGAGGCAGTGGCCACGGAGTTCCAACCTGGGCGGTCGCCAGCGCCTGCAACCGAATCTCGTGACCAGCCCCCGTCAGCGGCTCGGGAAAGGCCAGCGTCATCCGCCGGCCGGCATCCGATTTCGATTCAGACCAGTCCAGCAGCGTGTCGCGATAATACGCGCGATACAAGTGCATCCCTTCGTCCATCTGAACGGTCATTTCCGACAGCGGCTGTTGATGCACGTCCAATCGCAGTCGCGTCGCGATCTCGACCGCGTCGGTCGCCACCGCGTACCGCTGCTCGACGCGATATAGAACCAGCGGCTGGGCGCGGGGCAATTCGGCAGCCGGCGCCACGCGGATCTTCAGCGGTTCGTCTCCGCGAAACTCGAGCCGCCAAGTCCGTTCGCCAGCCTTGTCTGTCGGGTCGCCCAACGGCCAGACGACCGCCGCCTCGGCAAAAGGCCGCAGATCGGGGTGAAGCGTCAGTTCGAGCTGATTGACCGCTCCCGTCGGCAGGGCAAGATCGAAGGTCAATTCCCCGGCCGCATTCTTGACGCCCCGCAGGGACCATTCGAGCCGCAGCACGCCGGGCGCGTTGATCGCCGCGATGATGCGCCCCGTATTGTCGCAGCCCAAGCGGAGATCGGACGGATCTCGCCCCGCGGACGGGCGGTCGTCCGTGGCAGGCTGCCATTGCGGTCGAGAAAGGACCGTGCGGCATGGCTCGAGCACGAGATCGGCCTCGGGATCCGCCCCCGGTGCGATCGTCAGCCGCGCCGTTCCGGCCAGCAGTTCGCCGCTGAGCAACGCGGTGTAAGCGGCTTGTACGATCCGCGGCTGAGCAGCGATTGGCGGCGCCGCGGACTTGGCCGCGACCGTGCTCAACAGGCCTTCGAACTCCTGACGCGGGAGCGGCACAAACGGCTCGTCCCGCACGGCCCCCGCCTCGAGCCTCCGAATGGCTTCGCTGGGCAGGAATACGCGCCGATAGCGAAGCGTCTGGCCCGCCGCGCCGATCGCGTCCGTCGCCGGGTCCGCCGTCGATTCGGCCCCCAGCGCGGCCAACGCGGACCCCGCCAGCGTCAACCAGATCGCCGCCGCGTGCCAAGCCGGGCCCCGTCGCGGCGGATCGCAGGCCGGGCCTCCGCGCCAGCGAATCATGGCGCCGTCCCTCCCAGCGGAACTTCCAGCGGCGAGGTCGCGGTCGTGGATGGAAACGGCGCGGGCGCGTCATGCTTCGATTCGGTCAACGCGCCGATGCGCGCCGTCTTCGATTCCGAGACGCTCGGGCGCACGCCTCCGCGCACCCGCGTGCGCCGCGCCGCGCGGTGATCGACGGCGATCTTCAAGGCCCAGGCCAACAACGCCAACGCCAGCCCCAGCAGCGAAGCTTGGGCCGTGGCCGCCGCCAGATCGGGCGCCGCCAGCACCATGGCCAGCGTCGCGACGCCCGCGAAAAAAAACAGGGCCGGATGACGGCAGGCGGGGGCGTAGATCAACACCAGCCCCCACCCCAAGGCGATTCCGGACAACGTCAAGACGATCGTCCCCCGCTGGGCGATCGTCACGTCGATGCCGCCCACCTCGCCGAAACCGCTGAACAAATAGCGCGGCGACGAATCGGACAACGGCGGCTGGCGGCTGGCCCCGATCCAAGCCTCCATCGCCCGCTGATCGAGAACCGGCCGTCGCTCGACCAGCAAGCCTCGTCCCTGCCAGGTCATCTCCGGCGTGAGATTGGCCGGCGCCAACAGCAGATGTTCACTCGCCGGCAACACCAGTTCCCAGTACATCTGTTTCGCGGTTCCGGCCCCCTGCAGCGACGGCAAGGCCAGCGAGACCTGACCGAACGATGGCCGCGGCTGGGATACGGTCTGCCAGATTTCCACCACGTGTTCTTGCGCCGTAGCGGTTCGCGGCAGGCCGATCGCGAGCAGTCCGGACACGCCTTGGTCCGGCCGGATTCTGCGGCCATCCAACAGGATTTCGTCGACCTGTCCACCGTCGGCCGGCCGGAACAGGATGCGCTGCTCGTCGGTCAGCACGCGAAACACGGCCCGGTCGCGTCGCTCGGTCGCCGCGAGCTGCGTTTGAAACCAGGCCTGCAACCACACCGTCGACGTCCGCCGGCGCTGATCCAAGCGGGCAATCAGCAGGTCCACCTCCGTCGGAAACGACCGCGAGACGTAGGTCTGGCCGGACTCCGGACGCTCGGGCGACGCTTCTCGTTCCCAGCCTTCGTCGGCCACCTGGATATGGGCAACTTGGCTAGCGCCGATATCCAGGCGACAGACGGTCAACATCGTGTCCTCGCCGGCGACGGGCACGGGCAGGGGAACCCGCGCCGGGCTGGCGCCGGTCAACCCCGGAGCCGGCGTCGGGACGTCGTACTGCAGCACGATCTCCAGCGGGCCGATCCGCTCGGCCAGCAGATCCACCTGGATCCGAACCGGCTGGTCTCCGCTTGCGCCCGCCGGAGGCGCGGACGAATCGCCGGTGTCCGTGATGTCGGACGCGGACTCGTCGAACGGCAAAGCCTGGTCTTCCGTCAGGATCGTCAGCGTGCCGGACGCCAGCACCGCGCGCGGAACGCGCAGTTCCAGCGCGCGCAAGGGCTCGTAGGCGATCCGATAATTCAACTGTTGACGCACGTGCAGACGATCGCGCTCGGCCTGCACACGGACCCGCGCCGCCACCGACACGGCGCGCGCCCGCAGCCGCAGGGTGGCGCCGAGGACGGCCGATTTGACGTCGCTCCGCTCGCGCAGGAATTGCGGCGTCTGTTGCCGCACGGGCAGCTCGAGCGGCGGCGGAAACGGCTCGCGTTCCAGATCCTGCTGGTCGCTGTCGGCGATCGTCAGTTCCACGTTGTCGGCCGGCACCACGGCCACGATCGCCCGCGTCGAAGCCTTGGCTTCAGGCCGTGGCAGCGCGATCGAGATCGCGCCGCCACGGTCGGCAATTTCTTGGACCGCTTCCACGTACAAGGTGAACTCGCCGCTGTCCGGCACGGCCGCCGCCTTCAACGGAATCTGCAGCGGCTCGCGTTTGTCGCGATCCAACGCATCCGCGTCGACCAGAAAGTCCGGACCGACCTGCTCGACGCGCCAATTCGGCAATTGAATGTTCACGCCGTAGGCCGGGGTTCCGCGGACCTTGTACTTCAGGGTCGCCGTCAACCGCACCTGGGTCGCTTCGACCTGCAACACGTAGGATGGATCGACGCTCATCTGCGTCTCTTGCGGCGCCACTTGAATCCGCAGCGAGTACGCGCGGCGAAACGACTCGAACCGCGCGGCGACCGTGTCCCGCAGCGTTTCGGGAGGAACCGTCCGCTGGACGTTGGGCCCTGGCTTCCAAGTCACGGACAGGTCGCCGTCCACGACGACATCGATCACCTCCGCCTGGCGAATCGCGTCCTCGACCTCCACGCCTCCGGCTTCGAACTCCGGCAACTTGCCGTTGCCGGTCGGAGTGATCTCGGTCAGCAATTGAATCTCGCCTGGATCCGACCGAGGCCGGTCCAGCTTGACCTGCACGACCGTCCCCTGCGACTCTTCGCGCGCCGCCGCCTGCGTCAGCCGATATCCGCTCGCGCTCGGCTGCGTCGGCAGCAACTGCGTGCCCGGCGGCAGCCGGATGTTGAACGATTCGACCTCGCCGCGCAGACAGGTCACGTTCACGCGCACGTCGCCCGTCACGTTCCGCAGATCCTCGACGCGGACCATCGACTTGACATCCGCGCGAAACGACGGGCGGGTGTCCGTCAGGGGAACACGAACTTTGTTCCACGCAATTTGAAAGTCTCCCGCGACTCCCGTGACCAAAAAACGCGTTTCTCCCTCGGCGCGCTGGATCTCCAACAGCCCGCCGTTGACGGTGGCCAACGCATCGGGAATCGCGACCCGCAGGTCGAGATTCGCCGATGCGGCTCGCGGCAACTGGAGGCTCAATCGCAGCTCGTTGCCGACCTCGCGCACGGGGGCCACGAGCCGCAGCGAGAGCTGGTGCGATTTGTCCGGCGAACCGTGCAGCCAGCACACATGCCCGCCGTTGTCCGGGTCGAGACTCAAGAAGAACTCGCCGTCGCCTTGATACTCGGGCGGCTGGCGAAGGATAGCCTCGTTGCAACGCAGAGGCACACGCACCCAGCCGGATTGCGACACGCGCAACGTGATCGTGGCGGTCAGCTCGGCGCGAGTCCCATCCGCCCTGCCCGTGATCGTCAGTTCCTGCAGGGCAAACGAGGGCGGCGCGGTTCCCTGCGCCCTCCCTTCGAGATCCGACTGCAACAGCTGGCGAAACTCGTCGTAGGAAAAGTTCGGGACCGGCACCAGGCGTCCGTCTTGATCTCGAAGATAATAGACGTCGGGCTTGACCTCCTGCACCGGCTGCGGCACGGATGACAGCGCTGGCCCGGACGCCTGGAGGGGCGCCGGCGGTTGGGATGACGCTGGCGGCGATTGCACCGCGGGCGATGACTGTCCGGAAGACGCCGCGGGCGCCGGCTGGACCGATTCGGGCGAGGCGGGCGCCTGGGGGGGCGCAGCCGACTGGGGCGAAGCAACCGGCGCCGTCGGAGCGGGTTGCGGCACGGAAGCCGGTTGCTGCGGCGGCGGGACCGGCGGCGGCGTGTTCTCGACGGGCGGCGTTGGCGCGGCTGGCGCAGAAGCGGCTGGCACAGTCGGCTCGGCCGCCCGCGCAGCGCGCAGCGCGCTTGGCAACAACCAAACGCAAACCGCCAACCATACGAACCAACGCTTGCGTCCAGGCACTGTCGAAACCGCTCCTCACGCGAAACGAACGGCAAACCGGCCGTCACACCAACGAGACGAAAAGATCGATCGGACGAGTTCAGCCTACCAGGTCTTCGCTTTTGCTCCAAACTGCGATATCGATGGATTCTGACGTGCGGCGAGCGATTATTCCGCTTGCTTCAGCGCCCCCAACAATTCCGCATGCAGGCCGCGCGTCGCGGCCGTCAACAGATTCGGTCGCCGTAAATCGAATGCGCCGCCCGCGATGGACGTCACGACGGCCCCGGCTTCCCTCGCGATCAACACGCCCGCCGCCACGTCCCACACGTGAACGGACGACGCAAAATAAGCGTCCAGTCGCCCTGAACCAACATAGCACAAGTTCAGCGCCGCCGAGCCGGTTCGTCGAACGGATTGGCCGGCGCACAACACTTCGGTGAACCGCCGAATCTCGATCGACGTACGCGGCACGTTGGTCGAAAAACTGACTGCGACGAGCGCTTCGTCCAACGACACACAACGGCTGGCGCGAACCGGCTGACCGTTCAGAAACGCCCCCTGCCCTCGGGCCGCCGTGAAACACTCGTCCAGCAACGGATCGTAGACCGTCGCCACCTGCAGCGCGCCCGCTTGCTCCAACGCGACCGAGACGCAATACGACGGCATCCGCCGGATGTAGTTCAAGGTACCATCCAGCGGATCGACAATCCAGCGAAAATCTACCGGTTCCTGCTCGGACCGCGGCATGGGTTCGTCCAAATCGGCTTCCTCGCCGACGAACTGGTGTGTGGGAAAGGCCGCGCTCAGAATGCTGCGGATCGCCCGCTGCGACGCCAGATCGGCGTCCGTCACAAGGTCTTTCGGACCCTTCTCGCGGACGGCGAAACGACCCACGTGCCGCTGCAAAACCGCGCCGCCAGCGCGAGCGGCTCGTTCGCAAACCGTCAGGAAACTATGTTGGTCATTGGTCATTGGTCACGGGTTGGCTGTCGGGTGGCATCGGGCATCTCGGCCGTGGCATCGCTGCTGGGCTGCCGATCGTCTCTGGACACGACGAACGCATGTGCTATCATACGGCCTACTGATCGTGCGGTCGCGATGCAGCAGATGGGCGTGGGTGCGACTGCCGTGTGCCATGAACCCTGCCGTGTGCCATGAACCCTGCCGTGTGCCATGAACCCTGCCGTGTGCCATGAACCCTGCCGTGTGCCATGAACCGTAGTGACGGCTCGAGAGGACAGTTCGCCGATGTGGCGCATCCAGCAAACGCAGGCTATTCTAAACGCTCCGGGATTGACCGCCAGCGTCGACCTGCGGCGCCCTGACGACGGCATAACCAACGTCCGCCACGGCGAGATGCCTGCGTCCGGCGCGCGCTTGCTGCAGATCCGGCCTCGCCGGGGCGCCCACCGCGCCGCGCTGTTGGATGCCTACGTTCGCGGTCCCGATCTGGTTGCCTCGTATCGCCCGGCGTCGAGCGAGTCGTTGGCGATTCAAGTCTATTGGCGGTTCATCGCGTTTCGCGACCTGGATGCGGTCGGCCTCGAGCTGATCGTCTCGGTCCAGACAGACCTGTTGGACGACGACCCATGCTCGACCGTCGGCAGCGAGCTGCCTTGCGGCGAGCTGCGACAGGCGATTCGCTCGGATCCCGTCGGTTTCGCTTCGGTGGACCTGCCCGCCGAGCTCGAGACGTCCACGCGACGCCAGATGGGCATCGGCCTGTTCCTGTATCGCCCGGACGCCACGCGAACTGCCCCGCCTAGCGAAAACCTGTCTGATGCGAACCTGTCTGATGCGAACCTGTCTGCGGGCGCCCACCCGACCCACACAAGCTCGCGCCGCGCCAGCGCACTGGAAATGGTCCACCCCGCCGACTTCGCGGCCGGCGAGTTCATGCGACGGGGCGGATCAGGCCTGGTCCAATCCCAGTTCGCTCTGTTCGAGGAACGTTTGGAAAAAGGCGTGATCCGTCGAGCGCGAATGGCTGCCGTCCTGCTCGCGTGCGACGCTCGCGATGATGAACCCATCGCCGATCAATGCTATCGCCGCTGGTTGACGACGGAGACGCCCCTGAGCGTCTGAGACGCCCGGCTGAGACTCCGTTTGAGCCCTTGATCCGAGCGTCTCACATCATGCTTTCCATCAACAGCCGCATCTTTCGCAGCTCGCCGAAATGATCCGCGTCCGGCATTTCTCCCAGGTGCACGGACAACGCCCGATCATAGTTCTCCTTGGCCAACAAGTTGACCAAGCGTCCGTATTCGATTTCGCCTTGCCCGATCCGCACGTGCAGCTTGGTCTTGGTCGAGTCGCGGAGATGCACGTGGTACGTATACTTCAGCAGGCGATCGAAGTTCTTGGGCCCGTTGGGATTGCACAGATAATGGCTCGGATCGAGCGTCACTCCCAAGCCCGCCACGTTGTCGCACAGGACGATGACCGTGTCGGGATCCTCGGACAGACGACCGAGCTGACTTTTGATCGCCACCCGCACGCCATCGGTCTCCGCCAGGCTGACCAACCGCTGGAGATGCTCGACTTCCTGGTTGAACGGCGTCCCCAGCTCGGCCGAGGGCACCGTCAAGGTGACGACTTTGGTTGCCTTGGCAAGCTGGCAACAGGCGGCAAACTGTCGATAGAACTCGTCGCCTTCGGCGTCGATCTGCACGCTGTACGAGATCACGGTCGCCCGATGCGAATTACGGCAGGCCGTGATCGCCGCCGCCAAATCGGCGGCGACGGCTGACGGGCGAAGATGGTTCCCGTTCTCGTGAATGTCGATCTCGAGGTTCGTGTACTCCAGATCCACCAACGCACTGACGGCTTGGCTCAGGGACAGGCTGGGAAAACACTCCGTCGAAGCAGCCACTAACACAATGCAGGCCCTTTCTCGCGCAAGACAATCCGAGGAAATCCATTTTCCTTTCGCATAGCTTAACCCAAGCGCCATACATTGGGCAACACCGGCATGGGGCAACACCGACCGACGGGTCGCCGACCGACGGGTCGCCAATGGTCGGATCGACAGGCGGCGCGTGGCAGCTCGTGCGCGGTTTCTGTGGCGTCAAGATCGAGCAGGAGCATTGGCCGATAACGCCGCGGGTTGCGGGCAGCCGACCGTTTGGCGGACGGGATTTGTTCGACCAGGCGCCGTCCATGAATGGACGGTGCGCCTGGGGTGACGTCGGGCAGAGGTTCTCGGAATTCAATCGAGGGTGCACGGACGGCCTCGTTCAATGGTCCGCCCGGCGAGATTGCGCCGGGGGCCCGCCGAGGTCGTGTCGGGTCCCGCGAACAGATGATCGCGAACAGATGATCTCGGGCGCGACTCGGCTGGCGAAGGTCCGAAGGTTCGTCGCTGGGTCCGCTGTGCAGCTCTCGTTTCCGCCGCCCGAATTCCGCCCCGCGAAGGCTTGCGGAAATATGTTCATGACCACGCCGATCGCGTAGAATGCAGGCGATATGAAAACATCGTGGATCCCTACCGTTGTTCCGGCGTTGCTGGCAAGCGTGTGCATCGGCGCGCTGGTCCTGTGGCTGACCAGCGGACGCGCGGGCGTTCAGCCGACGGCGGCCTCTGACGGCGCCCGCGCATCCTGGTTGAGCGAATTGGGCAACGAAGGCCGAGCGCAACTCGTGGCGCGCGAGCCGGGACGAGATGGCACACCCGAGCCGACCCAAGACAGCGACCAGCGGAACACGGCGGCCGGCCAGCCGGTGCGCGGTCCGGGCCAGCCGGCGGACATCCCCGGCGCCTGGCCCGGCTTTCGCGGGCCGAATCGGGACGCCATCTGCGACGACGGGACCCGCTTGGCTCGCGCGTGGCCCGCGTCCGGACCGCCCGTGATGTGGCGGATCGAATTGGGCCAGGGGTACGCCAGCCCGGCGATCCACGACGGCCGGGTGTATGTTTTGGACTACGACGAACAGGCACGAGCCGACACGATGCGCTGCCTGTCGTTGGCCGATGGGCGCGAAATCTGGCGGAATAGCTATCCGATCGAAATCGTCCCCAATCACGGGTGTTCGCGGACCGTGCCGGCGATGATCCGCGACTGTGTCGTATCGATCGGCCCGCGCTGCCACGTGGCGTGCTGGGACGCCGAGACGGGCCAGAACCGGTGGCTGATCGACATGGTCCAGCGGTTCGGCGCCGAAGAGCGGCAATGGTACACGGGGCAATGCCCGCTGGTCGATGGCGACCGCGTGATCCTGGCGCCCGGCGGACCAGAAGCCTTGCTGGCGGCCGTCGAGTTCCGCACGGGCCAGGTCGTCTGGAAGACGCCCAACCCGCGGGGCTGGAAAATGACCCACTCGTCGGTCATGATCACCGAGTTTGCCGGGCACAAGATGTACGTCTACTGCGGCACCGGCGGCACGGTCGGAGTCTCGGCCGAAGATGGGCGAATTTTGTGGGACGAGACCCGTTGGGTCGAGAACTTTGCGACCAGTCCCTCGCCGCTGCCGCTGGCCGACGGCCGGATCTTCCTGTCCAGCGGATACGACGTCACGGGAGCGATGATGCTGCAGATCAAGGCCGCCGGCGACGATCTGTCCGTCGCGCCAGCCTACACGCTGACGCGAAAAGAGTTCAATTCGGAACAGCAGACGCCGATCTACTATCGCGGGCGCCTGTACGGCGTGAGAAAAATGCGCGGGCAGATGGTCTGCTTGGACCTGGACGGCAAAGAGCTGTGGAACAGCGGCAGTCAGAAATTTGGCCACGGACCGTACATGATTGCCGACGAGATGATCTTCGCCTTGGCCGACAACGGACTGCTGGTCACGATGGAAGCGGTCCCCGATGCGTTTCGGCCTTTGGCCCAGTTCCAAGTGTTCGACAACGGTCACGACGCCTGGGGGCCGATGGCGATGGCCGGCGGGCGACTGATCGTCCGCGACCTGACGCGGATGGCGTGTCTGGACGTGCGCTGACGCGGGTCGGCGTGCCGCGAGGACGCGATGAAAAAAGCCTCTGCCGGGTGAAAAAAGAGCTGGCCGGCGCGCTGTTGTATCCCCGAACCGCGAAAGTTATCATAACTAGCGTCTAGCTCTCATTTTAGCGAACTCCGTTTTTTTCCAGGCCCAGTCGCCGCGCAGACGTTTGCCGCGGGTCGGCTGGAGCCGAGCGCCCTGGCCGCTGTCAAAGGCCAATCGCGACTCGGGGCATACTTGAGACGCAGCGGCTATCCGCTGTGGTGCAAGCAACAAATGACTTGTGACAGAACTACTCAATTGTCAGGCCGAACCACCGGCGGACCCGGCCGAACAGCCGGGCCGTTCGAGCGAACCGCACGGACGACGCCGATCGCGGCCCGCAGCAAGGGACGCGGCGCGGCGGGCGTCGGTCCGGCACATCGGGGCGGAAGGCTGGCTCGAGTTGGCAATGGGCTGCGTTATCGGCGACGCCGGTTGGCCGGTGGGAAGGTCGTCTGGCCGCTGCTGGTCGGCGGGCTGATCGTCGCCGCGCTGGCTCTGGCCGCGGGGGCCGTGTTGCGCATGGATCCGTGGGGCGAAGGCGAGTCCGGCCTCTCGTCGCGATTCGTGTTCAGTGCCGACGAGTATCAGCGAGCGGAGCCGGCGCTGATCGCGTTTGCCGAGCAGGGCAGTTTCGCGACCGAACTCGGGACCGTGCATGGCTTGGCGATCGGGGCGGACGATCGCGTGTACGTCGCGGGCGACGGGAAGATCCGGACGTTCGGGGCGGACGGGCGGCGCATGGTCGACATTCCCATCGAGGGCATCCCGCGCTGTCTGGCGGTCGGCCGCGCGGATGACGACCAGCCGGAACGTCTGTACGCGGGCCTCGAAAAACGAATCGTGCTGTTCGACGCAGAGGGCGCAGTGATCGCCGGATGGACGGACGGCTTGGACGACAAGTCCGTACTGACTTCGCTGGCAATCGGCGAAGACAGCCTGTTCGCCGCGGACGCGGGCAATCGAGTTGTGTTGCGTTACGATTTCGACGGCGCGCTGCTCGGACGAATCGGACAAGCGGATCCCGGGCGGGGGATTCGCGGGTTCATCATTCCCAGTCCGCATTTCGACGTGGCGGTGACGGCCGACGGCCTGGTGCGAGTGGCCAATCCGGGCGCGCGGCGGATCGAGACATATACCGCCGATGGCGATCTGCTGGGCCACTGGGGCAAGGCTTCGGCGGAGATCGAAGGTTTTTTCGGCTGCTGTAATCCGGCGGATTTCACGGTCTTGCCGGACGGTCGCTTCGTAACGGCGGAAAAGGGGATCCCGCGCGTCAAGATCTACGGGCCGCAAGGCGAATTGGAATGCGTGGTCGCCGATCCGCAGATGCTGGGGCAAAGCGTCAGCGCCGGGCAACTCGAGCAGGACAGCGGCCACGCACCGACGTTCGACGTCGCGGTCGACGGCCGCGGGCGCGTGTTGGTGTTGGACTCGCCCCGACGCGAGGTGCGGGTATTTGTGCGAAAGACAGCCAATGGGCAAGAGGAAGGGACCAACGGAGGCAGCGATGGATAACCGCGTTCAGACACGGCGTCAATGGGTGACCGGACTGGTTCGCGCCGGGTTGTTGTCGATCCTGGCGGTGGTCTCGACGGTTTTGATGCGACGCTCGGCCGACGGGCGCTGCGTGCAGCTCAATCCGTGCGGCGACTGTGGACGCCTCGCGCGTTGCCAACTGCCCGCCGCGCTAGAATGGAAGCGGCGCTGAGCCGGGCGCCGGATCGTGAGCGGCCCGGGACGGCCGTTTACAGGGCGGGTTTCTGTCGGCGTTTGCCGCACGGCGGTCGGCGTTCGGACGGATGTTCTCCCCCACACACAGTAGGAACACACGAGTGGTTTCCCGATCTCGCCCGGCAGGTGGGATCTCCCGAGGCGGCGTTTGGGGCTGCGGAATAGCTCGAGAGGGGCCAGAGCGATGAGCCATGTCGATCGACGAAAGTTTCTGAGCGACAGCGCGCGGACCGTGGGTGCGGCGGCCTTGGTCGGCGCGGGCGGCGTGATGATGGGTCGGGCGGGCAACGCCGAGCAGATGGTCTGGCAGTTGGACCCCGACAAGTGTATTGCCTGTACGAACTGTGCGACGAAATGCGTCCTGGACGTTTCGGCAGTCAAGTGCGTCAACTGTTTTGACCTGTGTGGGTACTGCGACATCTGCACCGGCTATTTCGAGATGGGTTATCTGGCGTTGGACACGGCCGCCGAGAACCAGCTCTGTCCGACCGACGCGATCGAGCGGCGGTTCATCGAAGAGCATTCGGGCCAGCGGTTCTACGAGTACACCATCGACGCCCCGCTGTGCATCGGCTGTGGCAAATGCGTCAAAGGCTGCGTCCTGATGAACGGCTCGCTGTACTTGCAGGTCGAGCATGATCGATGCGTGGACTGCAACGAGTGCTCGATCGCCGTGGCCTGTCCGACCCACGCCTTCTATCGCGTGCCCGCGTCGCAGGCCGAAATCCTCAAGCGCAAGGCGGTCATCGCGCTGCGTTCGCGCGCACAGCGGACGTTGGACGCGACGGACTCGAGCGAGGCGGCTCGCCAAGACGCCCGGCAAGTGCTGGCTCGCGTGGAACAGCAGCAACGTTGGCGAGAGGACCAAGCGCGGCTGGACGCCGCCGCAGATCGCATCGGTGGCGGTCCGCCGCACAAGATCACTGGACAGATCAGTTGAAAGATTCGGTTGAACGCTCGCGAATCGACGGGCCAGGGCCGTGGTCGAGGAAGCGAATCGAACGCCGCCACCATCCGCGGCGCGCCACGAAAGAGTGAATAGATGGACGCTGGCAATTCTCGCTTGTTGAACGCGAACCCAGAACCGACCCGCGCTCAAGGCCCCGATCGACGCCGCGATCAGGTGGCCCGTTGCCTGTCCGGCGAACGGCCCGGTGAACGGCTCGGCGAACGGTCTGGCGATCGGTCCGGTGGCCGGTGGCCCACTCTCGTTGTCTGGCTGCTGGGCGCAGGGCTGGGCGCGGCGATGTTGGCGTGCGCGCTTCCCGGGTCGGTCGCGGCCGGCGATTTGATACCCACGCCCGAGTTCGCGGATCATCCGATTCCGATCGCCGCACCGCCCGCGCCCGAGAATATGGCCTGGGAATGGATCAATGTGGCCGTGCTGGTGATGGCCCTCTGCCTGGCGTCTTACATGGCGCTGGTGAGCCGCTCGCGGCGCGGCCTGCTGGCGCTGACGGTGGTCTGTCTGATCTGGTTCGGCTTTGTTCGCGACGGCTGTGTGTGCTCGGTCGGCTCGACGCAAAACGTGATCTACGCGTTGACCGAGCCGGCCTACGCCATCCCCGCGACGACGGTCTTGCTGTTTGTTCTGCCGTTGGTGTTCACGCTGTTTTTCGGCCGGACATTCTGCGCGGCCGTCTGTCCGCTGGGCGCGATCCAGGAGGTCGTCGCCGTGCGCAGCGTCCGCGTGCCATCGTGGCTCGATCACGCTTTGAGCATCGTGCCGTACATGTATCTGGGCGCGGCGGTGATTTTTGCGGCCTCGGGAACCGCGTTCATGATCTGCCGTTTCGACCCGTTCGTCCCCATGTTTCGGCTCAGCGGCGACGTCCACATGTTGCTGTTCGGAGGCAGCATCTTGTTCATCGGGCTGTTCATCGGGCGGCCCTATTGCCGATACCTGTGCCCCTACGGCGCGATTCTGGGCGTGCTGTCCAAGTTCTCGAAATGGCATCTCACGATCACGCCCAACGAGTGCATCCAATGTCAGCTGTGCGAGGACGTCTGCCCGTACGGCGCGATCCAACAGCCGGCGTCGCCGCTGGCCGCGCGATCCAAGCCCGCCGCGCGGCGACGGCTGGCAGGGATCCTGGCGCTAGTGCCGGTGCTGATCGCCACTGGCATCGGCCTAGGGATGCTGCTGTCGATCCCCCTGTCGCGGATCGATTGGCGAGTTCGGCTGGCCGAGCGGGTGCGGCTGGAAGAGACGGGACAGGTCAGCGGGACGACGGATGCCAGCGATGCCTTTCGCAGCTCGGGGCGGCCGGTCGCCGAGTTGTACGCCACCGCCTTGGATCTACGGGGTCGATATCGTACGCTCGGCGCGTGGCTAGGCGCCTGGACGGGTTTGGTGATCGCGATCAAACTGGTGTCGCTGTCGATTCGCCGGCCGCGGCACGACTATCAACCCGACCCGTCGCGCTGCGTGTCGTGCGGCCGCTGTTTCTGGTACTGCCCCAACGAACAGGTTCGGTTGGGTTTGATCCGCGACGTGTCCGAAGTGGTCACTGTGCCGCTGAAGCAAATATCCACGCCATAGCGGCGACCCTCGCGGCACGGATCCCCGCAGCGCCGCCGCCGGGCGGCTGGAACTCGCCGTCATGTTGACCGCCGCTGAAAAGTACGCTTTGGCTTCGCGCTGTGCGTTTGTGGCCGGCGCTGCTGCCGTTCTGTTCTTCACGCTACTGATGGTGGATTTCACCGCCCGCGTCATCGAAGATCCGCTGAACACGCCCGAGTTCGTAGCGGCCAAGGCTCGAATCAAAGCGGATCCACGCGACGAGGCGGCCAAGGCAGATCTCCGCGAGCTGGATCTGAAGCTGCGCGACGCCTACTTCCAACGCCGGCGATTCACCGTCTGGGGCACGTGGCTGCTGTTGTTCAGCACCACGTTTGCCGTAGGATGCGGAAAATGGGCCGCCGTACTGCGCCGCCGATTGCCCCGCCCGGTGGCTCGCGACCCGAGCCAGGATCCCGAAGAGCAGTTGTTCGCCATCAGTCGTTGGGCGGTAGCGAGCGTCGGCGGCCTGATCGTGCTCGGCGCCCTGGTCACGTGGGCGGGCACGCGCAGCCCCGTCGACACACAGGGCGTGCGACTCGCGGACGCGTCCGATGACGCCTCGCCGCCGGCGGCAACCACAAGCGCCGCGCAGCCCGCCGCGCCGACGCCCGCGCCCAGTGCGCCCCTAGACCGCCCGCCACCGACCGAGTCGCCGTTCGAATCGACTGCGCCCCAGTCGCAGCCGTCCGCCTCGCCACGGGAGCCATCTCCTTCGCCGTTCGAGGAATCGACTTCGCCATCCGAGCCGGCTCCGTCGCCGTTCGAACCGGCCTCGCCGCCGACCGAACCAGCGCCGCCACCGACCCAGCCGTCCGCCTCGCCTGTCGAAGCACCTCCTTCAGCGGCGCCCGATATGACGGCTTCCGACGAATCGCCGGCGCCCATCGAGCAACCCGCGCCCGCCGAGCCGCAGGCGGCCGCGGGATCGCCCGGCGCGCCGGCCGCGAAATCGGCTGCGCCGTCCGACCTGGAATCAGCGACGCAAGACAAACCGGCGGTCGAAGCGCCGAGCGACGCGCCGATGCCCCCCGAGCCACCAGCCACGGCAGCCGACGAAGCGGCGCGGCGGAACTGGCCGCGTTTCCGCGGTTGGCAAGGCACAGGCGTCTCCGAGTTCGCCCGCGCGCCGACCGGCTGGGACGCGACCTCCGGCGAGGACATCCTCTGGAAGACGCCGCTGCCGCTGGCGGGCAACAACTCGCCGATCGTCTGGGATAAACGGGTGTTCGTGACCGCCGCCGACGAGACGCGTCGCCTCGTGATCTGCTGCAACGCAGACACAGGCGCGATTCTGTGGACGACCGAAGCAACGGGCACGCCCGCCAGTACAGCAACGCCTCCGAAGGTCGCCGAAGCGACCGGATACGCGGCTTCGACCGCCGCCGCTGACGGCCGTCGGGTCTACGCGATCTTCGCCAACGGAGACCTCGTGGCGGTCGATTTTGCCGGCCAGGTATCCTGGTCGCGGAGCCTGGGGTTGCCCAAGAACGTCTATGGCCATGCCGCGTCGCTGACGCTCGCCCACGACTTGCTGATCGTCCAGTTCGACCAGGGCGCGCGACAGGACAAGATCTCTCGGTTGATGGCTCTGAAGGTCGATACGGGCGAGACCGCTTGGGAGACGCCGCGCGAAGTGCCCAACTCGTGGACCACGCCGATCGTTATCGAGCACGAGGGGCGCGAGCAGATCATCACGGCCGCCGACCCGTGGGTGATCGCCTATGCCCCGGCCGACGGCCGCGAGCTGTGGCGAGCCAAGTGCCTGCAGGCCGACGTCGGCCCCTCGCCGACCTTTGCCAACGGAACCGTGTTCGTGGCCAACGAGTTTCCCGGCATGACCGCGATCCGCGCCGATGGAACGGGCGACGTGACCGACAGCCACGTGATGTGGGAGGCCGACGTCGGCGCGCCCGATTGTTGCAGTCCGCTGGCCACCGACCGGTTCCTGTTGGTCTTGGCCTCGTACGGCACGCTGGCCTGTTACGACGCCCGCAAGGGCGGTGACCCGCTGTGGGAACACGATTTCGACGACACCAAGTTCACGTCGTCTCCGAGCCTCGCCGGCAAGCTCGTGTACTTGTTCGACGAAAGCGGCAAGGTGTTCATCGTCGAGCCGACGGAACAGGAATGCCGCACGGTGGGCGAGGCGACGCTGGGCGAGCCGTGCGTGACCAGCCCAGCGTTTCAGGACGGCCGAATGTACGTCCGCGGCAAACAGCATCTGTTCTGCATCGGTGCGCCGGGGCCTTGAGCCGAAGCAAGGCCTAAAAACGCCCCGCGCGGCTCCGCTCCGCCCCGCTCCGCCCCGCCCCGCTCCGCTTCGCTCCGCTCCGCGCGCTTCGGCTTCGCTGAGTCGCGGTCCCGACCAGGCACACCCGACCAACCACACCCGCCCAAAAGCCGCGCTCCACGCGCCAACGCGTTCGCAGCCGGTACGGCACGGCTGGTCGCGTGCCTTCTTCGCGACTGGCGGTCGCTCGATATGTCGCGTGCCGGGTGCGAATGGCCGCACGCAACCGGCTTGGCGCCGAATGGCCTGCGCCCGATGCCTCGCGAGACGAGTCGCACACGTACCAAACGTCCCGTTTTCTATTACAATCCTTCTATCGTGATCGAGATATTTGCAACGATGCCGGCCTCGCGCAAGGGAGAACCGTGACATGAGCGATCCAGTCAAATTGACCACGACCGTCGGCGCGCCCGTTCCCGACAATCAGAACGTCCTCACGGCCGGGCCGCGGGGGCCGATGCTGCTGCAGGACGTCTGGTTCCTGGAAAAGCTCGCCCATTTCGACCGCGAGGTCATTCCCGAGCGGCGAATGCACGCCAAAGGTTCCGGCGCGTATGGCACGTTCACCGTGACGCATGACATAACGCGATATTCGAAAGCCAAAGTCTTCTCGGCGGTGGGCAAAAAGACCGAGGTGTTCGTACGGTTCTCGACGGTGGCCGGCGAACGCGGCGCGGCGGATGCCGAGCGGGATATTCGCGGATTTGCCGTCAAATTCTATACCGAACAGGGCAACTGGGATCTGGTCGGCAACAATACGCCCGTGTTTTTCCTGCGAGATCCGCTCAAGTTTCCCGATTTGAACCACGCGGTCAAACGCGACCCGCGCACCAATCTGCGGAGCGCACAAAACAACTGGGACTTCTGGACGTCGCTGCCCGAGGCGCTGCACCAGGTGACGATCGTCATGAGCGATCGCGGGATCCCCGCGACCTATCGCCACATGCACGGATTCGGCAGCCACACATTCAGCCTAATCAATGGCCAGAACGAGCGGTATTGGGTCAAGTTCCATCTCAAGTCCCAGCAGGGCATACGCAACTTGACGGACGAACAGGCCGCAGAGTTGGTAGGCAGAGATCGCGAAAGCCATCAGCGCGACTTGTTTGAGAGTATCGAACGAGGCGACTTTCCCCGCTGGACGATGTCCATTCAGGTCATGCCCGAGCGGGAGGCGGCAACCTGTCCGTACCATCCGTTCGATCTGACCAAAGTCTGGTTCCACAGGGACTATCCGTTGATCGAAGTCGGGGTTCTCGAGCTGAATCGCAACCCGGAAAACTATTTCGCCGAAGTCGAACAATCCGCCTTCAACCCCGCGAACATCGTCCCCGGAATCGGTTTTTCCCCGGACAAGATGTTGCAGGGACGGCTGTTCTCGTACGGCGACGCGCAGCGCTATCGACTGGGAGTGAACCATCACCTGATCCCGGTCAATGCCCCGCGCTGCGCCGCGCACAGCTATCATCGCGACGGCGCGATGCGGGTGGATGGCAACCACGGAGGGACGCTGGGCTATGAACCCAACAGCTACGGCCAGTGGCAGGAACAACCCGAGTTCCATGAACCGCCGTTGGCGCTGGATGGAGCGGCGGCTCATTGGGACCATCGCGAGGACAACGATTATTTCACCCAGCCGGGCTTGCTGTTCCGCTTGATGAGCGCCGCCCAGCAGCAACTCCTGTTCGACAACACAGCCCGCTCGATCGGCGACGCGCCGCGGGAGATCCAGCTCCGCCATATCCAGCACTGCCTGTGCGCCGATCCGGATTACGGTCAGGGCGTGGCGCGGGCGCTGGGCATTGCGTCGGACGAAATCCCCGACGCCGTCTGAACAGGACATCCGGAAAACGCCTCGTTTCGCCCAAGGATTAACGTCCGATCCGTGTAGAATGAGCGGATCGGATTTCGCCCCGCGGCACTGTCAACGATGGCCAGCCAGCAGCGCCCGCCTCGCCTCGAACAGGAGATTTCACCCATGCTACGCCTTGCGACCTCGCCCGCGCCGCTGCGCCATTTTCTGGCAACCGCCGTCGGACTGATCGCCTTCGTCACCGCCCGCCTGGAAACCGACCGCGTGCAGGCGGCCGATCCGCCGGCGCCGTCGCCCGCGAGCGTGAGCGTTTTTGACTTCGAGACCGATGCCGAGATCGGCCTCTGGCACGACGAACGGCGGACGACGCTGGGCGGCGGCAAGAGCCTGGAGCGCGTCCCGCGATTCGTCACGTCGGGAGCGTCCTCGCTGCTGTTCCGCTCGCCCGCCTGGAAGCAAGGCCAGGCCGAGTGGCCAGCGTTCGAATGCCGGCCGCCCGTCACGGATTGGACCGGATTCGATCGGCTGGTGTTCGACGTGACCAACGCCTCGGGCGCGGTGCAGCATCTGGGTCTGTTCATTTCGGATTCCCAAAAGCCGACGCGGCATGGACTCGCGTATGGCCAGAAGCTGGAACCTCGCAGTCATACGCGGGTGGTCCTCGACTTGGCCAAAGGGCTGACGGACAGAAAGCTCGATCCGGCCGACATCCATGTCATGCACTTCTTCACCGAACGGCCGCCGACGGAATTGATCCTCTATATCGATGGCGTCCGTCTGCTGAAAACCGGCCAGCCGCTGCCGCCGCTGCCGGACGGATTCCTGACGGATTTCGCGGCGCTGCAAGCCACCGCGATCACCGAGTTGCGAACCGCCGTCGATGCCCGCGCACAACGGCTGCGACAGGCCGCGGCGGCGATCACCACGGTCGGTGATTGGCTCAAAGAATCACTCGCCGCGTTAGCCGGAAAACTGGATGCGCTGGACGTTCGGGCGCGTCAAGGCGGCGCCGCGGCGTTAGACCTGCCGCGCGATCTAAAGGCGCTGCGCGACCAGCTCGATCGTCTGGAGGCCCTGACGAACCTGCGGGTTGCATTCGAGCCGATGCGCACCGCGATTCAACCGCCCGACGCGCCGCGCAGCGACGTTGTCCTCGGCCTGGCGACCAGCATGGAGAAAGTATTGCCGCGGTGCGAATTGACGCCGCTGAAGCTCGAAACGCAAGTCGCCGTGTCGCTCGCGCGGGGCGAGCGCGAGTCCGTTCAGCTTGTATTGATTCCCTGCCGCGCGGACCTCAAACAAATTCGAGTCCAGGCCACGGATCTGCGCGCCGCCGACGGCGCCGTGTTGAGTGCCCAGCAGGTGAAAGCGCCGCCCATGGGTTATGTCGAGACACGCACGACGCCCCCCTATGGATCCTCGTGCGTCGGCTGGTGGCCCGATCCGATCCTCGAGTTCCTGTCGGCGGCCGATGTCGCGCGCGGCGACGCCCAATCGTTCTGGGTGCGCGTCCACGCGCCGCGCGACCAAGCCGCGGGCGAATACCGCGGCCGGTTGCAGATCCACTGCGCAGACGGGCCGCTGTTCGACCTCGAGTTGAAGGTTCGCGTGTACGCGTTCGCCGTCCCCAAAAGTTCGCCGTTGCCGTTGGCCGTGACCTTTGGGCCTCACGATCATCCCACGGCTGCCACCCGCGACGAACAGACCGCGTGGCGCAGCGAGCCGGACTATCCGATCAACGCCTGGAAGAAGCATCGATTGCAATGGGCCGATTTCTTGGCCGACTACTATCTGACCTACGACAGTCTGTACACGAACGCGGGGCCCGACTTCGAGGCGATCCAGCGGCTGCACCGACAAGGCCGGTTGGGATGCTTCAATCTCGGTTACTACGGCCCCTGCGGCGCGAGCGACGATGCGATCGCCAAGTGGAAACAGGGAACACTGACCCGACTGCGGCGGCAGTACGAGCAGGCCAAGGCGTTGGGCCTACTGGATCATGCCTACATCTACGGCTGCGACGAGAACCCCCGCGAGACGTTTCCCGATGTTCAGCGGGCGGCCGCCATGTTGAAGGCCGAGTTTCCCGACGTCCTGGTGATGACCACCACCTATGACCATAGCTATGGCCAGGACACGGAAATCAAGGCCATCGATGCGTGGTGCCCGTTGACGCCGCGCTTCGATCCTGCCAACGTCGCCGTCGCGCGGGCCGCGGGACGGTCCGTGTGGTGGTACATCTGTTGCGGTCCGCACCACCCGCCGGCCAATATGTTCATCGAGTACCCGGCGATCGAGGGCCGCTTGCTGATGGGGCCGATGACGGCCAAGTACCGTCCCGACGGGTTTTTGTACTACCAGATCAGCATCTGGAACTCGCGGCGGCCGATCACCGCGGGGCCGCTGACGGATTGGGATCCGCGCAGTTGGACCAGCTATCACGGCGACGGCTCGTGGACATGCGTCGGCCCGGATGGAACGCCGCTGCCCACGATCCGGCTCGAGAACTTCCGCGACGGGCTCGAGGATTACGCGTATTTTTGTCTGCTCGAGCACCTGGTGCGCCAGGTGGAATCCGCCCCCGGCGGGCCGACCGCCGCGCAGCAAGCCTGGCTGACCGAAGCCCGGGCGGCGCTGCCGGTGCCCGAGACGTTGGTCAAGAGCATCGGCGAGTACTCGCGAGATCCGGCGCAGGTGTACGCATACCGCAATCGGCTGGCCGAGTTGATCGAGCGAGCCGGCGTCCCGGACGCCGACCCGTGGGCCGGTCGCGCGGGCACTAGCGCTCTGTCAGCCGTGCGCTGATGGATCGAGCCGTTTCAATGTGATGCGGGCATCGGCAGTGGTAAATTGCCAGTCGATTTTCGCGCCGTTGGTATTGCGATCCCGTTCCCAAGCAGCGACTTCGCGGGTCATCTTTTCTTTGCAGTCGATACGGCGGTCCAGGCGTTGGCGGGAGAGAATGCTCAATTCTGTCTCGGCCATATTCAGCCAACTGCCGTGTTTGGGCGTGTGGTGGATTTCCAAACGTGAGGCCAGCGAACGCGCCGTTGCCGGATCAGACGCCTCGTAAAGGCTGCCGATGGTGTGCGTGTTGAGATTGTCCATCACCAGCACCAC
The DNA here is from genome assembly GCA_032229885.1 of Candidatus Anammoximicrobium sp. Taxonomy (GTDB): domain Bacteria; phylum Planctomycetota; class Planctomycetia; order Pirellulales; family Pirellulaceae; genus Anammoximicrobium. Next base: position 31,319 of record JAVYAJ010000144.1, read on the forward strand.
AAGGGCTGCCTCCGGGTAGACCGTCAACAGGAGATCGTGGATGAAATGAGCCCAATCGATTTTCGTTCGTCGGTCCGTCAAATGTACCGTTCGCTTGCCGCCGATGGCGAGCGGATTGACGGCGGAAAAACGTTGGTTTTCGGACGTGAGACCAGAACGACAGACGGGCGGGCGTCCGGCGACGTCCGCGAAACGAAGCAGCGCGGCGGTGCGGGGGTAACCGGTCACGGGCGATCCGTCCGAAGGCTGACGGCCCCCGTCGAGATGTCTCCGGATGATGGCGTGACCCAGCGGGCCGTACCACGTCGGATCGCGGGGCGCTGATCCCCGACGCTGGCCGTCGGGTGGTTCAGGGTAGATGGCTCAGAGAGGCGCCGCCGATTAGCCTGACGCACTCGCCGGCAAGCGGCGAGGATCGATTTGCGGGGCGTGGAATCCGCAGCCACTGGCCGCGTCGCCCGGTGGTTGCTACCATGCCCAGCTATGGCCACTACTCCGATGATGCAGCAGTACGCGGACGCCAAGGAGATCTGCGGCGACGCCCTGTTGTTGTTCCGCATGGGCGATTTTTATGAGCTGTTCTACGAGGACGCGAAGACCGCGGCCCGCGTGCTGGGCTTGACGCTGACCAGCCGCGACAAGGGCGAAAACCCGATTCCGATGGCCGGGTTTCCGCATCATCAACTGGACAGCTACCTCGCCAAGCTGATCGCGGCCGGTTTTCGCGCCGCGGTCTGCGAGCAGGTCGAGGATCCGAAAAAAGCGCAGGGATTGGTCAAGCGCGAGGTCACTCGGCTGGTCTCGGCCGGGACGTTGACGGACGACGCGTTGCTGGATCCGCGGCAGTGCAACTATCTGGCGGCGGTCGCTTTTCCGAGTCAGCAGGACAAACGGGCGGCGGATCAGATCGGCTTGGCGTGGGCCGACTTGTCCACGGGACGGTTCTTTGCGGCGGTCGTCCCGACGCAGCAGATGGGTGATCAGTTGGCTCGAATCGCGCCGGCCGAGTGCCTGGTCAGCGACGAGGGCGCGGCGACGGTGGCCGCGGTGGCGCCCGCGCTGATGCTCACCAAGCGTCCGGCCTGGGCGTTCGCCTACGACGCCGCTCAGACGGCCCTCTCTCAGCATTTTGCCACGGCCAGCCTCGAGGGATTCGGGTTCGGCGACGACGATCGACTGGCCATCCGCGCGGCGGGCGCCGTGCTGGACTATTTGCGCGAGACGCAGAAATCGTCGCTGCCGCACCTGGATCGACTGATTCCGTATCGGCGGGGCGCGACGTTGGAAATCGACGAGGCGACGCGCCGCAGCCTCGAGTTGACGCGGACGATCCGCGGCGGATCCCGCGACGGTTCGCTGCTGGCCGTGCTGGATCGCGCGGTCACCCCGATGGGATCGCGCCAAATGGCCGATTGGCTGGCCAATCCACTGACCGACGCCACCGCGATCGGCCGCCGGCTGGATGCGGTCGCCGAGCTGATCGAAGACGACGCGCTGCGCGGCCAGGTGCGCGATCATCTGCGGGGTGTCTACGATCTGGAACGGCTGCTGGCCCGCGTGACGACCGGACGCGCCACGCCGCGAGACCTGAGCCTGATCGGGCGCACGCTCGGCGGGCTACCCAAGTTGAAAGCCAAGATCGCGGCCCGCCGCAGCGAACTGCTGCAACGGATGGAAGCCGACCTGGATCTCTGCCCCGAGCTGCGGGCCCGGCTGGAAACCGCCCTGAACGCCGACTGTCCGCTGGCCGCGCGGGACGGGGGCTTCATCCGCGGCGGCTTTGCCCCCGAGCTGGATCGCTTGCGCGATCTGGCCGCCGGCGGCAAACAGTGGATCGCCCAGTACCAGGCGCAAGTCGTCGCCCAATCGGGCATCCCAAACCTGAAGGTCGGTTACAACAAGGTCTTCGGCTATTATATCGAGGTCACCAACGCCCAGGGCGGCAAGGTCCCCGACACGTTCATCCGCAAACAGACGCTCAAGAACGCCGAACGGTACATCACGCCGGAGCTGAAGGAATATGAAGAGCAGGTGCTGACGGCGGACGAGCAGGCGCGCGAGTTGGAATACGAACTGTTTCTGCAATTGCGCACGGACGTGGCCGCCGAGTCCGCCCGCCTGCAGCGAACGGCTGACGTGCTGGCCCGCCTGGATGCGCTGGGCTCGTTGGCCGAACTGGCTCGGCAGCGCAACTACTGTCGACCGACGATCGTCTGTGAGCCCATCTTGGAGATCGCCGACGGGCGCCACCCGGTGCTGGACGGCATCGAGCGCGACGGCACGTTCGTGCCCAACGATGTCCTGGCGCGGCCGGACGCCGGGATGATCCTGCTGATCACCGGACCCAACATGGCCGGCAAGAGCACTTACATCCGCCAGGTCGCCCTGCTGACGCTGATGGCGCAGATGGGCTCGTTCGTTCCCGCGCGCCAAGCGACGATCGGGATCGCCGACCGGATCTTTGCCCGGGTCGGCGCGAGCGACGAGCTGACGCGCGGGCAGAGCACGTTCATGGTCGAAATGACCGAGACCGCGCGCATCTTGAACAACGCCACCGGCCGCAGCCTGGTGATTTTGGACGAGATCGGCCGTGGCACCAGCACCTACGACGGCGTTTCGTTGGCTTGGGCCGTGGTCGAACACATTCACGACCGGATCGGCTGCCGGACGCTGTTTGCGACGCACTATCACGAGCTGACGGATCTCGCCCGCTCGCTGGAGGGCGTAAAAAACCTGAACGTGGCCGTCAAGGAATGGGAAGACAACATCGCGTTTTTGCACAAGATCGTCGATGGCGCCGCGGACAAGAGCTATGGGATCCACGTGGCCCGGCTGGCGGGGATTCCCGGCGAGGTGAACGAACGGGCCAAACAGATCCTGGCCCAGCTCGAAACCGAGCACCTGGACGAGGACGGCCGCCCCAAGATGACCGGCAAGCGTAAACGCCGCCGCGGCGCCGAGATCCAACTGACCCTGTTCGGCCCGTCCGAACATCCGTTGCTGGACGTCATCCGCGGCCTGGACACGGACCACCTGACGCCCATCCAAGCCTGGCAACTGATCCAGCAATGGCAGCGCGAACTGAAACCGGGCGGGTGAGGCCGTCGCGCAGGGATGGCCAACGCAGGCCTTGGCGACGCCCCGGGCCGCATCCGTGCGAGAGTGGGGAGTCCGCGTTCGTGAGACGCCGCGTCGCGGGCTGACCATCGTCCCGCGGCGCCAACACGCCGTGCGCGTGGCCAATGCGCCGTGCGCGTGGCCATCGGCCGATCGCGAGCAAGCGTTGGCGGATACGGCTGTCGCGGCTTCACTCGGCGGCGGACGGCGATGGCGTTGGCGTCGCCGGCAGCGGGGGCAGGACGATGTGATCGGCCTCCCGCTCGTCGATTCCGTGCAGCTTGATCCAGCGGTCGCGGCGGATCCAGAAGAAGCGCACCGGCAGGAAGACGTCGACCACCTCGTCGGCGATCAACAGGCCGCCCAACACGGGGGCGGCCATCGCCGACAGAACTTCGTGGCCCACACCGGACGCCCACAGCATCGGCGCCACCGCCACGATGGCCACGCCTTCGGTCAGCAATTTCGGGCGCAGCCGATGCACGGCGCCCTCGATCACCGCGGTGCGCAGCTCGCGCACCGAGCGGATTCCCTCCAGTCCGCCGTGCTTGTCGACGGCCTCGCGCAGGTAGATCAGCATGATGATGCCCGTCTCGGTGGCCATGCCGAAACAGGCGATGAAGCCCACTTGGACGGCGACGCTAAAGCGATAGTCGAACAGCCACAGCAGAAAGCACCCGCCCACCAGCGCTTCGGGAACGGCCATCATCATCAGCAGGGCATCGGCCAGATCGTGGTAAGTCAGGTACAGGATCACGAAGATCACCAGGAACACGGCCGGAAAGACCACTAGCATCGTGCGTCCGGCCGCGATCTGGTTTTCGAACTGGCCGCTCCAGCCGAGGTACACGCCGGGCGGAAGTTTCACCTGCTGGGCCACGACCTGCTGGGCTTCCTCGACAAAGCCCACGACGTCGCGATCACGGACGTTCAGTTGCACATAGTTGCGCAACATGCCATTCTCGCTGTTGATCATCGCCGGGCCTTCGACGATCTGGACGTCGGCGACCATGGACAGCGGAATCTGGAGCGGGCCCGGCGAACTCTGGGTCGCCGAAGGAGCGCCGCCCGCCGTGTCGCGGCCCATGTCGCCGGCCGACGCCCCCATCGCCGTGCTGGCGCTGACCAACAGGTTCTTGACGTCCTGTTCGTCCCGCCGTGAATCGCGGTTGTAGCGAATCCGCACGGGAAACCGCTCGCGTCCTTCGACCGTCATCGTGATGGCTTTGCCGCCGAGCGCCGTTTCGATGACGTCCTGGATGTCGCCCACCTTGACGCCGTAGCGGGCGGCCCGCTGGCGGTCGATCGTGATCTCGAGATAGCCCTTGCCGCGGCTTTGGTCCGGAAACACATCGACGGCCCCCGGAACCTGTTTGAGCACGTCGGCGATCTGCTGCGAAACTTCCTGGATCTGGTCCAGGTCGTTGCCGAAGACCTTGACACCGATCATGGTCCGCACACCCGTCGCCAGCATGTCGATGCGGTTGATGATCGGTTGGGTCCAGATATTGGCCCAGCCGGGCATCCGGATGACGCTGTCCATCTCGTTCAGCAGCTCGTCCTTGGTCTTCGTCCACAGGAACAGCCGCGGCCCCCAGGCGGCGTCCAGTTCCTCGCGAAGCGCGACCAGTGGTTGGTCGGATGCGTCGCGGGCGGCCGGTTCGTTCCACAGCCCGCGCTGGTCGGCCTCGCTGCGCAGCTCGTCGATGACATAGCGGTTGAACCCGGCGACCGCACGGGGGAAGATGTCGAAGTTGATCCGGTGCACGGCCGCCTGCCAGTGCTCGTCCCGCCGACGTTCCACAAACGCGAACATCTGCGTGAACAACGTCGGCTGGTCGACGCCCAGCACGTTGGCCACGGCCAGATAGGCTGCGTACAGCGGATGGAATCGGGCGGTCATCAGTTCGGGATTCAGCTCGACCTTGCCCGCGGCGGCCAGGTTCTCCGCGACACGCTGCACGAGCCGGTTCACGTCCTCCTGGCCGGGGCCGGTGACCAGGATGGATGCAAAGCTCGGCGTCAGCTTGTCGGCCAGCCGGTCGAGATCGTCGTCGGACACGTCTGCCCGCAACCGGCCCGCGCGGCGCCAGCGGTCGACCAGGTCGGCGATGGTCTCGCGCAGCAGTCGCGGGCCCAGCGTCGCCTCGAAATCTCGGTGCTCCTGCAGCACCAGCGCGCGGAGCATCTCGTCCAGCCGCACCGTGGCGTTCATCGTGGCCGGATCGAGCAGCGATTGGCGTTCGGCGTCGGCGTCGAGCGGTTCCAGCCAGCCGCGTTGCAGCAGCGCGTCCAGCGCCACGGCGGCCTGACGCTGGGCGTCGTCGTAACGCAGGTGGCGTTTGGGCCAGTGGTGCTTGGGGCGCAGCGTGACGACGCTCTCGATCATGTCCAGCGGCGATGGATCGGTGGGGGTGTCGGCGCGGCCGGCTTTGCCGACGATCAGCTCGACCTCGGGGAATTGCCGGAACAGAGCGTTGCGCGCTTTGAGATCGTCCGCCACCTGAGTCACCGAGGCGCGGGGGACGGTGACCGGCATGTCGAGAATGCTTCCTTCGTCCAGCGGCGGCATGTAATCGACGCCGATCTTGGGAAAGTGGTAGGCCCACAGCGACACGATGGCCAGGCTTAGAAATGACACGGCCTGCCACAAGCCGCCGCGCGTGACGAGCACGCTGATCGAGATCGTAATGCCGACCACCGCCAGATAGCACCAGCGCCAGGGCAAGGGGATGATGGCGTTGATGGGAAACAGGCCGATTCCCAGGATCAGCAGCGCGGAAAAAGACCACACGCTCAGGTTCCATCGCGGCATCAGCCACGTGAGCCAGGGCTTGTAGATGTCGATCAGATTCCGCACCAGCCAACTGTCTTCCTCGGACCGCAGGCGTCCGCGGATGAAGGTAGGGATCAGCGCCGGTATCAGGGTGATCGAGAACACGGCCACGCCGACCATCGCAAAGCTCTTGGTGAAAGCCAGCGGATGGAACGTCTTGGCGTCGCGTCCGGTCAAGGCGAACACGGGGATGAAGGACAGCAGAATGATCATCACCGAAAAGAAGATGGGACGGCCGACCATGCGACAGGCGGGCAGGACGATCGCCCGCGTGTCGCCGGTGATCTTCTGATGGTGTCCGTAATGCGCCGTCAACGCGTGCGTCGCGTTCTCGACCATCACGATGGCCTGATCCACCAGGACGCCGATCGAAATGGCGATCCCCGCCAGCGACATCACGTTGGACGACACGTTGAAGTGACGCATCAGGATGAACGAGACCAGCACCGCCAGGGGCAGGGTCATGCAGATCAGCAGCGCACTGCGGACGTGCAGCAGGACCAGCAGGATCGCGGCCGACGCGATGATCATCTCGTGCAGCAGCGTTTCGGTGATCATTTCGATCGCCCCGTGGATCAGCCGCGTACGGTCGTAAAAGGGCACGATCCGCACGCCTTCGGGCAGGCCCGGCTGCAGCTCCTGGATCTTGGCCTTGATTCGTCGAGTGACCTGGAGCGGATTCTCGCCGTGCCGCATCATCACCACGGCGCCGACCGCCTCGTTGCCGTTCTTCTCCAGCACGCTGCGACGAAACTCGGCGCCCAGGCTGACCGTTCCCAGATTGGCGACGAAGATCGGCGTGCCCGTGTTCGGATCGGACTTGACGACCGTCTGTTCGATGTCCCGCGTGTTGCGAATCCAGCCCACGCCGCGGACGAGATACTCGGCGTTGCCCTTCTGAATGACCTTGCCGCCGACCGCCGAGTTCGATTCGGCGACCGCCGCGAACAGCTCGCCCAACGTCACGCCATACGCGCGCAGTTTGTGGGGATCGACGTCCACCTGGTATTCGATGGGAAACCCACCCGCCGAAGCCACCTGGGCCACGCCGGGAACGGAATTGAGCTGATAGCGGACATACCAATCCTGGATGGCCCGCAGGCGGCCCAGATCCAGCCCCTCGCCCTCGACTGTGTACCAGAAGATCTGTCCCAGAGCGTTGGCGTCGGGCGCCAGATACGGGGCCACACCCGACGGTAGAAACGTGCCGGCCAGCGTCAGGCGTTCCAGCACGCGCTGGCGGGCAAAGTAGAAGTCGACGTCGTCGTCGAAGATCACGTTGATCATCGAGAAATTGAACTCGCTGGACGACCGCACGTCCTTGACGCCCGCCAGACCCTGCAGGTTCACCGACAGCGGATAGGTGATCTGGTCCTCGATCTCGCGCGGGCTGCGGCCCATCCAATCGGTGAACACGATGACCTGGTTCTCGGACAGGTCGGGAATCGCGTCGACCGGCGTATTGATCACCGCGTGGACGCCCCAGAACACCAGGCCCAGGCTGAGCAGGATGACCACGAACCGGTTGTTGATCGAGAATTCGATGATCTTTTCGATCATGCCGCGCCTCGCGTCTGTTCAGGGCTGTGCCGTCGTGGCGGGCTGCGCCTCGGCCGGCGCTGCCTTTGCCGGGGCTGTCCCGGCCGGGGCTGTTTCCGCTGGCGCTGTCGCAGCGGGCGTCGCCAGTGTCTTCAAGATCTCGTCCGCGCGTCGCTTGGCTTTGCCCAGGCAGCCCTTGCAGCACAGAAAGACCGGCTGCTGGCCGAGCATGGTCTTGAAGGGCACGCCCATCGATCCCAGGGGTTGGCCCGTCACGGGACAGATCCGCTGCGCCAGCGCAAGCGTCCGATCCGGCTCGGGCAGCTTGCCGACGTTCTTCAGATCGTCCGCGGACGGCTCGGGGGGTGCGGCTGCCGCGGGCGACGACGCGGGATCGGCCGCCGCGCCGCTGCGGGCCGCAGACGTGGCCGTGCCGCTGCGCGCGGCCGGCGCGGCCGCGGCGCTGGCGGTGGACTGTGGCCCTCCGCTGGCGCCGAAGTAGCCGGCGGCCGCGGCCGGATTGAGCCGCGTTTCGGCGTCGATCAGAAAACTGCCCGCCGCGGCCACGCGGTCTCCGGGGCTGAGTCCGGCGAGGACGGGATACAGGTCGTCCTGCCGCGGGCCAAGTTCGACTTCGCGGCCTTCGAAGACCCCGGCTTCGCGTTCGACATAGACCACCTTTTTCGATCCCGTGTCGATGACAGCCTGTTCGGGAACCACGAGAAATTCATGGCCCGCGGCTGCGTCCCCGCGACCTGTGCCGACGAAGCTGACCTGGCTGCGGGCGGCCGCCAGACGTTTGAACGGCTCGATGCTGTCCAACGGCGTGTCGATGCGCACCGTGGCGAACATGCCGGGACGCAGATCCAGGTCCGGGTTGGCCAGCTCGAATCGGACGCGGGTGGTGCGCGTCGCCGCCTCGACGCGCGGATAGACCAGCGCCACGCGGCCGGTGAACGTGCGATTGGGCAAGGCCTCGACGACCGCTTCGACCGGTTGGCCCACGCGCAAAAAGGCGATGTCCTTCTCGTACACCTCGGCCTCGATCCACACGACCGTCAGGTCGGCGATCTCCAGCAGCGTCATCCCCGCCGTGACGTTCGATCCGGCCACGATGTTCTTGTCGATCACCAGGCCGCCGCGCGGCGAGCGGAGCACCAGCCGCGGCTGCGCCTTGCCGTCCCGGATGATCGCGTCGATGTCATCGTCGTTGACGCCGAACAGTCTCAGCCGCTCGCGCGCGCTGGCGACCAGATCCCGGTCCACGGTCGAGCGGGCCGCGAGCAACAACTCTTGGACGCCGCTGTACAGCTCGGGGCTGTAGATCTCGGCCAACGGCTCTCCCGCCCGCACCGTCTGATACGTCTTGTCGACGTGTAGGACCTCGACATAGCCCGAGACTCGACTGACGACCTGCGACAGACGGCTCTCGTCGTAGGTGACATAGCCGACGGTCTCGGTCTGCTTGATCACCGGCCGATACTCGACGGGCACGGTTTCGACGCCCGCCAACTGGATCCGGACGGGCGTCAGTTGCACGCGCCCCGTCACGCCGGCCGGCAGCTCGACGGCCTCGCCTTTCTGGCGGATCGAGAGCGGCATCCCGCAGATCGGACACTTGGGCACGTCCCCGTTGGGCTCGTACGTCGAGCGGACGACCTGCGGATCCATCGGGCAATAGAACTCGTGCCCGGCATCCAGCGCCGGCCGCGCCGCGTGCGCGGGCTGGGTCCATTTTTCCCAGTAATTCAGGATCAAGTCCCAGTGACCGACGAACAGGCCCACGGCCAGCAGGATCACGATGAATCGCAGCCGTTTCAGCACGACCCGGACCGCGAGCCAGGCTTTTTGCCGGCCGGTCAGCGATGGCTCGTCGGGCAACTCGCGCACAGGGCCCGACGTCGCACCGTTGGCGGCCTGGCGATCCGACACAGGGGTGTCATCGTTCATGTTCTGCCTCCACAGGCCCTGTGCGCCGGATGTTCGGCGACGGTTGACTGGACAACAGTTGATTGGACAACAGTTGATTGGACAACGGTTGACTGGGCGATGGTTGACTGGGCGACGGTTGACTGGGCGACGACGAAGCTCGCCTGCGTCCGGCCCTACTTCGGCAACTTGGCCAGAAACTCGTCCGGCTTGGCCAGCAGATCCTCTTCACAGCTCTCGCAGCAAATGAACACGTCGCGGTCTCGCACTCGCACCTTGGCCGGCGTTCCCATCGAGCCGAGCGTCTCGTCCGACACCGGGCAGATCCGCTGCTTGATGGCCAGCGCGCGGTCTTCGGGCGACAGGTCCGCCAAAGACTCGAGCACGGCCGCCGGCTGATCGGCCTCGGTCGCGGCGGCCGCCGAGTCCGCGCTGGGTTCCGATCCGCCTTCGGCCACCGCGGGCGTCGGCGACGCGGGTTCAGACGCCGGTCGCGGCGCGGACGATGGGCCACAGCCGAAGGCGAGGATCAGCGTGGAAAGGGACAACAACAAGCCTACGTTCAATCCGGCGATTTCGTTCCGCCACATCGTGAAAACCTCCAACTCGATCGAAAGGAAAAGGGTCAGGATCCGCACAGGGCGGGCAGCGTGTGTCCGTCTCGGACGGGATGCCTCGCGTTGCGAATCACGGTACGAATCACGGTACACGTCGCGCGGCTCGAACTGCCGTCACGGATGGCGGGCTTCGGTCAGCCCATGCCGCGACGCTCGATCCGCCGTTCTCGCTCGCGCACAGCGAGTCGGACGCGCCCGCGCCCCCGGCGCTGCGCGCAGCGGCGCCCCGGCCGGTTTTAGATCGTGAGATGACAGAGGTGAATGCACAGATCGCAGGTGGCGATCCGTGCAGGCGCGTCGAAAGGCCTTCGTATCGGGCTGTCGGGGATGACCACGACCTGGGGCGACGCGGATGCAACCAGCGCTTCGCCGCAAAACCGCTCGATGCTGGGCCGTAGGTCGGAACTGGCCGGAACGGCGGGCGGCGAGGGCCGCGCATCGACGCTGCATAGGCAAGCGTCGCCGCACACGCAGCCGCATGCATGTGCCGAGGCGGGGCGATCCGGATTGCCATCCCGCCCTGCTAGGCGCGTCGCCGCACAACAGGAGTGCGCTGCGGCACAACAGGCTCGCGCCGTCGGTTTTTGTCGTTCGGCGCGGCCACAGCAACCGCGTTTGGCCGGTGTCGTCCGCTCCGGCGTCGGCGCGCAGCAGCGGCGAGCGTGTTTGTCTGGCGCTGCTTGATCATGTCCCCGCTCGCTGCACTGGCACGGCGTCACGTGTACCGGCAGCGCTAGCAACAACGCGGCCAGCCACGAGCCGGCCTGAGAAACGCGTCGAAGTTGCAAGTGCTGGAACATAGAAAAAACGGAACCATGCGATCGGATCTGATGATTGGCCTCGCCACGACAGGCTGCTGATGCGCTGAACGGCGCCTCGCGGAGCGCCCACCGCAGTCCTGTCGCCATGCTGCGCAGGTCGACACTGCCACTGCTGTATTTTCGTTAGATGACACCGCGTGTCAAGAGTAACAGGCGCGACGCCGATCGGATTGGGTGCACGGCGTGTACCACCGGATCGCGGCACGCACGGCGCGACGGAATCGGGAACGACGGGCCAAACGCAGGGCACGGACCGTGACCCGATCGGCCCCGGCTTGAAGCCCCCAAGGATCTCGGGCGACGGACGGATCGTTCGAGTCTCGGTGCGCAACAGACGCTCGCGTCACGCGCGCATCCTGGACAGTGGTTTGTGCAGTATCTTCGTGCTCGCGCCCGTACTCGTACTCGTACTCGTACTCGTACTCGATTGCCGAATGACGAGCACGAGCACGAAAGCGTTGGTTGGGGCGCAATCCCTCCGGTGTGTCTGCTGGCGGTCGATCCAGTCCGTCCGCTACGAAGAAGCCGTCTGCACCAAGGACCGGACGGCTTGCGCCGTTCCGCTTCCATTGACGGCGCATTTCCTGAACGGTTACGCGGATTCTAGATCTCAACCGGACACTCATTGATCGAACGATCCTAACGCGGGCTAGCGCCCGCAACCCGAGAATCTGTTTGGCCGAAGGCCTTCGATCACCGTAGCCTGGGGCAACGCCCCAGGGCTGGCGCCGCGCG
>JAVYAJ010000145.1:0-36172 GCA_032229885.1 Candidatus Anammoximicrobium sp.
TCTGCTGGCGGTCGATCCAGTTCGTCCGCTACGAAGAACCCACCTGTCACCAAGGACCGGACGGCTTGCGCCGTTCCGCTTCGATTAGCGGCGCATTTCCTGAACGGTTACCTGATTCTAGATCTCAACCGGACACTCATTGATCGAACGATCCGAAATGGTCTGGTTGGTCCGGACCTGTCCGGCGTTCTCTGTGTCTTGGTGGTAAAAACGCATTTTCACCGCCGAGACGCCGAGGACGTGGAGAGCATTTCCGTGTTTCCAAGGCGGCGGCTGTTGTAAACAACGCGACGAAGGCTACCGTGCCACCGTCAACGGGCTGACGTCGGGAACCCCGCGCGAATCGACGTTGTAGGCGTAGGCAAAACGCTGCGCCTGGCCGTTCTCGCAATACACCCGCAACTGCAAGTCGTAGGCGCCGGGCAACAGGTCCGCGATGGGCAACCGAAACGTACCGTCGGGCTTGAGTCGCGTCGGCCAGCCGACGGCGTCGTAATCCAACGGTTCGCTGGCCGGATCATTGAGAGCGATCAAGCCGACCGGCGTCGGATTTCCAGAGACGCGTCCGCTCAGCACCAAGCCTCCGGCGGCCGTGGTTGCGGATAGTTCGTCGATGGTCACGTCTGGCTTTCGGTCGTCGAGGTCGTGTCCCGTGAACAGAGGATGGAACGTGAGCGGCAGCGCCGAGGCCGCCGTCAAGAATGCGCCGGGCCCTTTGCCCCGCAGCTCCTTGCCGTAATGATTGTTGCCGCGCCCCATCAAAGATCGGCCGAAACGCTGCCGCAGCATCGGACGCTCGGCGTCGTGTCCCAGGCCGAACGCGTGACCAAGCTCGTGGGCAATGCCGCCGATATATCGGGTGTTGAAGTCGCCGATGGTCTTGCCATCTTTCCAGAAAGGATCCAACTGGTTCGACCCCAGCGCGGCGGCGTCGAGCCGCACGTCATCGAAGACCAACGCAGACCCTTTGTTGCCGTTGCCGCCACCGACAAACGGCCCGATCTCGGTCGTCTGCCCCGGTTCGCGCAGCAGCAGCGTTTGGAATATGACGACCACCTCGCGCTCGAAATCGAGGCCCTGCCGGGCGAACTCTTCGCGGACTTCTTGCCGGATCCTGTCCCGCGACTCGCGATCATACGCGCGAGACATGTCTTTGCCCTTGACCACAATGATGTTCAATTGGTTGTTGGCGGTGCGGGGCAGCGGTACGATCGCGTTCAGCAACATGACGAAAACGGGGCCACTTCCACTTCGGCCAGCGGCTAGGCGTTCAGACAGTTGGCTCGACGCGCCGCTCCGGTGGCAAGACAATTGCTACAATGAACGAAGTCTTGGACGACGGCTTCGTCAGGATGAGAATGGGGCAGACGGTCGAGATCGGCAACTGAACCCGGCTGTCGGGCGTCTGTCGGTCGTGGCCTGGACCCCGAAGTCTGGAGGGGACGGTCATGAAGCGTTTAGTCTTCATTCTGCTGTTTTCGGTCGCCACGACGGCCCAGGCTCAGATTACGCCCACGGGGCTCATCCTGGATCTGAACGCCGACAGAGGCGTCGAGGTCGAGGACGGCGACCGCGTCGTGAAATGGACCAATCAGGTGGTCACGTTTGCGGCCAGGGATTTCGTCAAGCAGGACCAAGGCCGCAGGATACCGGGCTCCGGGCGTCCGACGCTGAAGAAGTCGGTGGCGGCAATCGACGGTCACGACACGCTGGTTTTCAGACGGCAGGAACTTGTCAACCACGACGAAGACGCCTTCGATCATCTGGTCACTGGCAGCGGCTACACTTGGCTCGCTGTTATCAGCGTCTACGCGCAGGTCGTACAATTGAAGGACGTGCATTCCTTCTTTGGCAACCTGAAAAACAGCGGCATGTACGAGGGGATCTGGGGCAACGTGACGGATGACAATCGGGTTTGGATCGGATCGCGCAACGGCCTCACCTTTGGGCGCTGGGACGATAACAATCCCATGGTGGTGGCTGCCAAGCCGCTGGAGGAAGGCCGATACTACGTCGTGGCAGGACGGATGGGCGCGGGCGCCGGCGAGGTCCGGATCGAGCTGTTCATCAACGGGCCGCGGGCCGTCGCGAGCAAGCCGTTTCCGGTCAATCCAAAGGCCAATTCATCGAAGCTGGCCATCGGCCAAGAACGTGACGCCACCAACCATCCGGGCCGCGAGTCCTTTGACGGCGAATTGGCTCGGTTCCTGATGTTCGAGCGTCCGCTGAGCGGCCTCGAGTTGGAGCAGACGATGAATTCGTTGAAGAAGACCTATACGATCCGATGACGGGACGAGCGACCGATGGCCATCCGATGTCCAGAATGCAGTGCAGAGTACGACGTGACGCTGTTCACGTTCGATCGCAAGCTGCGCTGCGACTGTGGGACGTGGGTCGATCTGGCCGTTGGGCACCAGCAAACCAAAATCGCCCGGCACACACCACGGCCGAGCACCGTGGACCGGTCACCGGAACGGATTCGACAAGAAGAGACCAAGCTGCTGGCGGCGATCCAGGAGGCGGTGCTCGAGTTGTATGGGTTGCGGTGAGAGATGACAACGCGTCTATCCGCACGGAAACAGAGGCCGTCGACAGGATACGGAACATGAGCAATGGCAAGGAAACCCACAAAACGGAAGCATCTGGATGCGGTGAACGACGAGCTGCGCCGCGTCCGGTCCTGGTGAAACGAAAAGCAGGGGTCTGGGCCGAACAATAAAACGCAACAAGAATCGCCCGCCGGGCAAGGAAGGCAATACATGTCCAAAAACAAGAAGAGCAAACGCGCTAAGCGCGCCGTTGCCACACGCCGACGTCGAGGTGTCATGTTCGGCGGCAAGCCCAAGATGTCTGAAGTCATCCTGGACTTGGCGGCCCCATTACTCGACAGCGCCGGATCTGACCCAAACGCAGTAGAAGCCATCATACAACTCACAATCATCGCCTGGAACAATGCGATGTCTCCGGTGGCGCATCAGGCGGAGATAGAAAAGAAGATCATCGACACCCTCGTGCCCGCGGGCGGAGACGCCGAAGAGGCGGCAACGATCGCCCAGACCTTGAAAGTCGTCGAGGATCGGCGCAAGAAGCGGTATCCGACGTTACGCAAGTACGTGGTGCATTACGACCTGCGAGTGTCCGAGGACCAGATCGAACTTCATGTCGCTTCCGAAGCCATGTTGGATAATCGTTAGTAATGACTCTAACGCGAGCCCCCTCCCGTAACCCCGCAAGTGTAGTGCGCAAACCACTGTACAAGATGCGCGCATCTTGCGCCCAGGGCACGAACGGAGACTTTAAACGGGTGTCGCATCGCGTCAGGGTGCGGCGAGGTGGGGCGGCTGGCGCCCAGGGTGCGCGGCTGCGCTGCGACCCGGGGCTACGGTCTCGTACGCCTTTGGCGTACACTCGAGAGGAGCGTGATCCCCAGCGTTGCCAACGCGAAGCGGCAACGCGGCCGAGTGCTGCAGGAGTTCGACGAACCGCGCCTTGTCCATGTGCTTGCGGTGACGGTCAGTGCAAGGGTGACCTACGGCCGGGTGAGGGATCATTTGGGAGAAGTCAATGGTCGATCGGCGGCACCCATTCCTTGACACTTGAAACAGTTGTGGTTCATTGATGGCGCTCATTGCAAGTCGCCCGATCGAGAACCGTTATTGCCGATCCCAAACGCGCCGCGGTTTTCGCGGGTAAATAGAGGGTAACAGAAGTGGGGGCCAAATGCGTCTTCGTCGAAGTTTCAGGCTTCGCCTCGGTGGGCAGTGTGCCGACGCGACGGCGAAGGGCATGAGACGGCGCCTTGGCATCCACTTTGTAATCCGACGTGTGAGCGAGGGAAGGATAAGGATCGCGTCTGCAACGGTGGGGTTCGGACAGGTCTCGTTCCAGACGGCGGCAAGGGCTTGACTCGTGATGCCAAGGGTCCGCGTCGTATCGTTCTTCAGCAAGCTGAGCCGGGCGGAGTGCAAGAGGCTGAGCTCGACGTTCGCTTGGCTTTGTCCAACGCGATATTGACGTTCTTGAAACGTCATCTCACATGGCCAATGCGGGCGATTCTCCATGCGACGATGGTCCCGCGCCGCTTCCGCAAAACGCTGCTTCGGCAAATCGCCGCTTCCGCAAGCCGACGCCTCGATGTCAGGGTTGCGGTGAGTCGTTCGGTTTCAGATGGATGACCTTTTCAGTCGCGGTGTCGATGGCCTTTCGCGAGTACAGCAGCGGGAAGTATTGTCCGGCGCGCCACAGGGGCGCCAGGTCGCGATAGTGCGGGCTGTCGGGGTCGCCCGACTGGCCGGGGTGATTGATCGCGCGCGAATTGTCCCAATCGCCGACATCGACGACGATGCGAAACGAAGCGCCGTTCGTCTGACGGAAGTCGGCGGCGCGATAACTGGATTGATTCGGCGTAAAAGCGCTGCCATCCTTTGGAATGGGGCCGACGTTGATTTTCGCGCGCAGCGACTCATCCACCGCGGCGGCGAAGGGATGCTCGCTGAGATTGTGATGCAGTCGGCCCCATTGCCAGGACGCGGGATCGGAGCCCTGCAATCGTTCCAGCTCGGCGTAGGCAGCAGCCAAGGTAGACACGAGCAGTCGATCGCGGCTCGTCGCGGGGTTGGCGCCGAAATGGTCCGCCGGTCGCTCGAGCCAGCGCAGCATCAGCTCGATGTCGGTGCTCGCCAGCGCCGCGGCCGCGGACGGCGGCAGCACGGCTTGACGGAATGCCCGGCTCAGATGGCGGCTCTGCCAGACTTCGAACAACGCGGCCTGCGCGGATTCGGCGGGCTGGCGGGCGTCCCAGCCGCGGAGCAGCGCCAGCGCTTTTTGCGCCCGCGGATCGTCGGGCGCGAGATCTTGGATCAGCGCCAGCAGCCGTCGAGCCGGAAGTGACAGGATGTCATTTTGCAGCCGCTCGGAATCCTCGAGCGATGTCTTGTCCAAGCCCTCCAGAACCTCGCGGATCCGGGCATGGCGCGACGGATTGGTCCATTCGAAGCCGAGTTTGCGCTGGGCGGCAGGATAGTCGTCGGGGATGTTGTAGGCGTTGGCCGTGACGATCCAACCTTCGGGCGGGTTGTAGCTGTACGGCAGTTGGTCGCCGCGCCAGAATCCGTCCCATTCGTAGCGGCCATCGCCCGGCACGGGCAACAGGCCGTCCCAATTGGGCCGTTTCGGGGCGAGTCCGCCGGGAACCCAGCCGATGTTGCCGGCCACGTCGGCGTAGACCTGGTTTTCGGTAGGCGCGCCCCAATTGGCCATGGCTTGGCGAAACGTCTGGAAGTCTCTCGCTCGCATATAGTCGATCGAGCCAAAATAGGGGCTCATCCCCGGCTCGAACCAGCAGGATCGCACGGCATACGCGAGGTGCGTTTGCGGGTCGAGGTAGATCACCGGACCATGCCGGGTGAACGCGAGTTCGACGGTCTGCGACCCCTCGCCCTTGACGCAGATTTCTTCCTGGATCACGCGAAACGACTCCCAGCCGTCTTGGTAGCGATAGCGAGTCGCGTCGTGCGGATCGACTTGGTAGACGTACAAGTCCTCTTGGTCGATGCTGAAAATGGTCAACCCAAAGGCAATCGTGCCGTTGTGCCCGATGGAAATGCCCGGCAGCGACGGCTCGCCGGCGCCGATCACGTTCAGCCCCGGCGCGGAAAGATGCGCTATGTATCGCAGGCTCGGCGCCGCATAAGCGCGATGCGGATCGTTGGCCATGATGGGCCGCCCGGTCGCCGATTTGGCCGGGCTGATCACCCAGTTGTTGCTGCCGACGGTGGCCGCATCGTCGTCCAGCTCGGACGAATCGCTCGACAAACTCGCCGCCGAAGGCGACGCCGCGGCGGTCAACGCCGCGGGCGTGAGTCGAACCGCCTGAGTCGCCAGGCGAAAGACTTCGAGAACATCGTCGGGCAGACACGGATCAAGCCCTGTGGGGACTTTGGTTCGCCAGTTGTTGCTCAGACCGACGCGCACTTGATCGACATCGACGTCCCTCGTCTTGCAGACGGTATTCGCCCGCGCGACTTCGCTGGCCAAATTGCGCGTCAGACCGTGTGAACGGATGCGAACGACGTCCTCGGCGGCCCACTTGGCTGGCCGATAATCACACCGCGTGAACTCCCAGGGAACGCGATCGGGATGCGAGGAAAGCCAGTCGATATACGCATTGATCCCGGCTACGAAGGCCGCGGCAATATCCCGGGCCTCGGCGGAGCCGCGCGAGGCGTAGGCCGCCCACTCGCGGTCCATGTCGCCCCGATACAAGAACAGCCGCGCCGCCCGATCCTGCTGGACAAAAGACGGGCCGAAGACCTCGGCGAGCTGCCCCAGGCCGCGCCGCCGCCACAGGTCGATCTGGAACAGACGATCTCGCCCGGCATTGAAGCCCTGAACGAAAAACAAATCGGCCTCGCTCCGGGCATAGATGTGAGGGACGCCCCAGCGATCGATCAGAATCTCGGCCGGCGCTCGAAGGCCCGCGACGCGCATCGTCTCGATGACAGGAGCGAGGTCGGTGGGACGCTCGGCGAAGAGCGTCCCCGCCAGCATCAACGCGAGGATGACAGGGAACAAGGACCGGCGTTTCGTCATGGGAGCATCTCCGTGAGCAAAACGTGTCAACGAGCGGTGATCGTCGCGGATGGGCGCGGACTATGCCACAGCCGCGTCTGACGGTTCCAAACGCACGCACAGGCGATGCGGCCCTTCCAGCGCGAGCCGGTCGCGTCCGCCGCTGGTCGTGTCCGCCGTCGGTCGCGGTGTCGGGCGAGTCGAACGCCGCGAACGATCGTACAAGCGGGCGGCCGTCCAAGCCGCGCTAGTGGACCAGCCGGTTGCGGATCGTGACGCCGCCGGACAGGTTCTTCACTTGGGCAAAGCCGTGCTGTTTCAGAATTCGAGCGGCGACGTGGGCGCGCACGCCGACCCCGCAGGAAACGACCGTCTCGGCCGACGGATCGAGCTCGCCCAGGCGTTCGCGCAGCTCGTCGATCGGGATGTTGATCGCGTGCGGCGCGCCGGCCAGCGGAGTCTCGGCCACCTCGTCCTGTTTACGAACATCGACCACTTGCAGTCCGGCCAAGTCCGCATCCGCGTCCAGAAACTGTTCGGAACCGTCCAACAGGTTCCCCGCGGCGAAGGCGGCCAGATGGATCGGATCCTTGGCCGATCCGAACGGGGGCGCATAGGCCAGATCAAGCCCGCCCAGATCGCGAACGGTGGCGCCGAACGCCATCGCGGTCGCGATCACGTCCAGCCGCTTGTCGATGCCTTCGCCGCCGACGGCCTGTGCGCCCAGGACGCGACCGGTCCCAGGAGCGAAGGTCAGCTTGAGCGTCAACATCGCCGCGCCGGGATAATATCCGGCATGATGATTGGCGACGATGGTGACATTGTGGACCGGGACTCCGAGTCGTGCGGCGCTCTTGGCCGTCAATCCGGTCACCCCGGCCGTGCGGTCGAAGACGCGAACGATCGACGTGCCCAATACGGAAGCCATCGGCTGCGAGCGGCCTGTTGCCGCGTGCTCGCCGGCCAACCGGCCCGCGCGGTTCGCGGGACCCGCCAGCGCCACTCGTTGGCGGCGACCGATCGGGCCGCACACGTACTCGCAGGCGTCCCCGACCGCGTAGATGTCGGGATCGCTCGTCTGTTGATACTCGTTGACGCCGATTCCGCCATCGCCGCCGATCGTCAGGCCGGCTTGCCGAGCCAGGGCGACCTCGGGCCGAACCCCCAAGCCCAAAATGGCCAGATCGGCCGGGATGATCCGCCCACTCTGCAATTCGATGCCCGTCAGCGCGTTCCGTTCGTCGGTCACGACGCGTTGAATGCCGTCCGCGGTATACACGGCCACGCCATGGCGGCGCAGCGCATCGTCCAACGGGTGCGCGATCTCGGGGTCCAGCAACGGCAGGATCTGTGCTTGCAACTCGCTGACCGCCGCCTCGAATCCCTGGCGGACCAACTGCTCGACCATCTCGAGTCCGATGAAGCCCGAGCCGACCACGACCGCCCGCTTCGACGTACACTTGTCCATCGCCGCCTTCATGTGATCGGCGTCGGCCATGTTCCGCAGCGTGAACACGTTTTCCACGTCGCCGCTGGCCAGCGGCGGTCTGAGCGGCGCAGCGCCCGGGGCAAGGATCAGCTTGTCGTACGTCAGACGGTATGTCTGGCCATCTGCGCGATTGCGCACGGTCACGGCCCGTCCGCCGCGATCGATGGCTTCGACCTCGTGACGCGTCCGAACGTCGATCCGAAAACGACGGGCGAGCAGGTCGGCCTGGGCGACCAGCAGCTTGTTGCGGTCGACGATCTCGCCGCCGATATAGTAGGGCAAGCCGCAGTTGGCAAACGAGACGTTCTCGTCCTTTTCCAACAGAATGATCTCGGCCCGCTCGTTCATCCGGCGGGCCCGCGTCGCGGCCGATGCGCCGCCGGCGACTCCGCCTACAATGACGATCGTCAGTGGTTTAGGGCTCATGCGGTTCCCTTGTCACACGAGTGGGATGTGGTAAGGCTGGCGGACGCAGCCCGAAAACGGCGTTGTGAACGTCATCGTTGGTATGCCGCGGGCACTGGTGGAGGCTGCTGTGGCGGCGCGCAACAGCGCGGCGTCGTTGGGCGTGCCGAGGACAGCGCATAGTATAGGACAGCGACCCGCAAAACCCAAGTCGGCCCTTGGTTGCCCGGTGCGATAAACCATTAGAAATGTCCCCTGCGTCGCGCGCCGGCCAATTCTAGTTTTTGGGTACCCGCACGCGTCGGGGCGCGGAAGGCCCACGGCGTGACGACGGCCTCTATCCCGCCAGGCAGCCTCGACGTCGCACTGATTTATCAGCCTGGAGGACGTCCCTCGAGGCAAGCCTGTGTCGCGTTGGAGGGCCATGCTCTGTCGTGGCCGCAACCAGGTCGATGCGATGGCGCGCAGGGGCGCGCAACGGTCGCGACGGAGCGCGTCCCTCCAGGACGGCGCGCGTCCTGCGGTCGCTGTCCGGTGATTTCGCTTACCATGCTGTCGTGTCCGGATCGTCCTCCAGGCAATCCGGGACGACTTCCCGTTCCACGTCCCATCAATTCTAATTTCTGGCAGTGGCAACCGCCTGGAACTCGACATTTGGCCTGGACGCCACACCGGACGAGACGACCTTTAGAAAATGCCGCGGCGGACGACGCGGCGCGGCGCCGGGCCACGTGGCGAGCGTCGTTTGGTTGCTGGCAACTCGCAGCGAAGGAGCCTTTTCGATGACACAGCCTCAGGCAATTCAACCGGGCCGGGCGCGCGTGCTGGCGGGCGTTCCTGCACTCAACTGCGCCCTGTATTGGCGAATCCGGTTTTCGGTGGGCGATCCGGCGGCGCTCGTCGAGCTGCCGCGGGACGGCCGCAGCCACTCGATCCTGATTCTCCGCAACATCGAAATGGAACGTGCCCGCGCCCACGCACGGGCGGACCAGATCGCCTGTCCGGCGGATTTTACGCCGGCGGGCGGGCTGTCAGGCGACCGCGAGACGGCGACGGCACAGGCGGTTGCCGAATGCCTGCGGCGCGAACAGATCCGACAGGTGGTCGCTGATCGGACGCTGCCTCTGATCTTTGCTCACGAGATCCAGCAGGCCGGGATCGCGGTCCACTGCGATCCGCAGTGGGGCGTGATCGAGCGCCGCAGCAAGGACGAGCAAGAGATCGGCTGGCTGCGCGAGGCGCAGCAGACGACCGAAGCGGCCATGCAAATGGCTTGCGAGACCGTCGCTCGGGCCATCGCTCGCGGCGACGGAGTCTTGTTGGTCGATGGCCAGCCGCTGACTTCCGAGCGGCTGCGAGCGGCGATCGACGTGTTCCTGCTGGAACGCGGCTATACGAATCCGACGACGATCGTCGCCGGCGGACCGACCGGAGCGGATTGTCACGATGTGGGTTCCGGCCCCTTGAGGACCGGCCAACCGGTGATCATCGACATCTTTCCGCGCAATCGGCGCACGCTGTACCACGGTGATTGCACGCGGACCGTTGTGCATGGCGCGATCTGCGACGATCTGCGGCGGATGCACACCGCGGTGGTCGCGGCCAAGGCGGTGGCGATCGCCATGTGCCGGGCGGGCGTAACCGGCGAGGCTGTGAACGAGGCGGCGCAAGCCGAACTCCGGGCCCACGGGTTTGCGGTCGGCTTGCCCGCGGCGGACGCCCCGCCCAGCTATTGCGCCATCACGCACGGCGCCGGGCATGGGATCGGATTGGAGGTGCACGAGCCGCCCTTGTTGGACACGGGCGGACCAGAGCTGATCGTCGGCGACGTGGTCACGATCGAGCCAGGCCTGTACTGCCGCGCATGGGGCGGCATCCGGGTCGAAGACATGGTGGTCGTGACGCGCGACGGCTGCGTGAATCTCAATCGCTTGCCGGAAGGATTGGACTGGCGATAGCAGGGCGAATCGGCGTATAATGCCGCCGTGCACGCCGGCAAATCGCGAGGGCGAAGCTGCCGGCCGGAATCGGCGCGCCGCTGCCGGGCCTACGGCTGTCCAAGCCAAATGCGCGCGGAGGGCGGGGGCAGCGAGTGGTCGACGCCGGTGCAAGGAGGCATTCTCATGCTGGTTATCACGCGTCGCGAAGCCGAAAAGGTTCTGTTCCCCACGCTGGGAATTACGGTCGAGGTGTTGCGCATCCGCGGCAACAAGGCGCGGCTGGGCATCGAGGCCGCAGCCGAGATCCCGGTGGTGCGGCAGGAGATCAGCGGCTTGAAGTCGGTCGATTTTACGACCGAAGGTTCGTCAGCGGAACAACTCAGCCGCCTGCATCGGCTCGTGCGCGAGCGGTTGGACCGTGCGGCGACAGCCCTGAACCGGTTGCACCGCTGCGCGGAACTCGCCGGCGACCGTGAAACACAACAGCATGTCGCGGACGTGTTCCGCGAGCTGAGCGCGCTGGAACGTGAGACGGGCGAGGCGATCGAGCCGACGGCGGCGCGGCTGCCTCGGGCGTTGGTGGTCGAAGACGACGCCAACGAGCGCGAACTGCTCGGCGGCTTGCTCCGCCTCAGCGGCTTCGACGTGACGCTCGCCTGTGACGGCCAGGATGCCCTGGATTACCTGTCCCTGCATGCGCCGCCCGACGTCGTCCTGTTGGACATGCAGATGCCGCGGTGTGACGGGCCGTGCTTTGTGCGCGAAGTGCGGGCGATGGACGACCTCCGCAGGCTGCGGTTGTTTGCCGTCAGCGGAACCGATCCGTCGTCGTTGGGCGTGGCCACGGGCGGCGCCGGGATCGTCCATTGGTTTCCCAAGCCGGTCGATCCGGCCAATCTGGTTCGCGTCGTAGCCGCCGAACTCGGGCCGGGGCTTGTGCCGGCCGGCGAGGCGTAGCGCGGCGCCTTGCCGAAGCGCAGCCGGCGTGCCTACGATAGGGTAATCATGGCAGCACGGCGCGCTCACCAGCTTCGATTCCGTTTCGCGTTCGGTCGTCCGGCGCTGTTGGCTGGGGTGCTCGGCCTGGCTGGGGCACTCGGTTTGGCTGGGGCGACCGCCAGCGGGGGCGCTGCGCCCGAGGGTCCGCGACGCTCTGCCGCGACCGCGACGGACGCCTGCTGTCTGATCCGCGTGCCCATCCCGATCGCCGGCGAGGTCGACACGCATCTCAAAGCGATGATCGGCGAGTTGCTCGAGCGCTGGCGAGCTCTGCCCGCGCGGCCCACATTGGTGCTGGAGTTCGGCGGCGACGACGAGCGCGCGTCGCAAGCCAGCCAGTTCGAGCGAGCCCTATCGCTGGCCCGGTTCCTGGCCAGCGGACAGTTGAGCCGCGTGCGGACGGTGGCCTATTTGACGGGCCACGTCCAGGGGCACGCGGCGCTGCCTGTGTTGGCCTGCGAGCAGATCGTCGCGATGCCCGAGGCTCGGCTCGGCCCGATCGGCCAGGCTGACGACGCGCACGATCCGACGGTCCGCAACGGTTATGTGGAAATCGCCGAACGGCGACGGACGATTCCCACCCCCGTCGTGCTCAGGATGCTCGATCCCGAGCTGGCGGTCGTGCGCGTGCAGACGCAAGACGGGGCGCGTTTCATCATGGCGGACGAACTGAGCGAACTCCAGCAGCGGGCGGCCGTGCGCGCGGTCGAGCACGTCTTTCCCGCGGGCCAGGCCGGCAGCTTCGGCGGCATCGAACTGCGGGTCAAATACAACTTTGCCACGCATCTGGTCCGCGATCGGCTGCAACTGGCTTCGGCGTTGCAACTGGCGCCCGGCTCGCTCGAGGAAGATCCGACGCTGGGCAGTGGCCGCCGGGCGCTGCGGGCGAACTTGACGGGCCCCATCAGCGCAGACATCGTGAATTGGGTAGAACGGGGGATTCGCGAGCGGATCACCCACGAGCAGATCAACTTTGTCTGCCTGGTGATCGACAGCCCGGGCGGATCGGCGATGGACAGCCTGCGGCTGGCGGGATATTTGGCCAGCCTGGATCCGGGCCAGGTGCGAACGGTGGCCTTCGTCGGCGCCGAGGCGCGGGCAGACGCGGCGCTGATCGCCCTGGCGTGCGACCAGTTGCTGATGACCCAGGCGGCCGTGTTGGGCGGCCCGGGCGCGGGGCGCGTCGGCGCGCGTCAGATGGAACCGCTGCGGGACGCGGTCCGCGAGCTGGCGCGCGCCAAAAACGTCGACTGGTCGCTGCCGCTGGCGATGGTCGATCCCGACTTGATGGTTCGTCGGTACATGCGGGCGGCGGCGGGCGAGGTTCGCTATTGGAGCGAACTCGAACTGGCCGAACAGGAGCATCCGCAGGACTGGCAGGCCGAAGCCGAGATCGAGACCGGCAACGGTCTGCGAGGCAGTGCGGCGGTCGAGCTGCGGCTGGCGCGGTTCACAGTGGCCGACTGGGACGATCTCCAGCGAATCTTCCACTTTGACGGCGAGCTGGCGGTGATGGAGTCCAACTGGGCGCACACCCTAGTGGAGTTCCTGGCCTCGCCCAAGATCTCCGGCGTGTTGCTGTTTCTGGCGTGGTTTGCGCTGATGCTCGAATTCTCGACGCCCGGCGTCGGCCTGCCCGGCTTCGCCTCGGCGGTCTGTTTCGTGCTGTTCTTCTGGGCGAATTTTTTGCACGGCACGGCCGGCTGGCTGGAGATCGTCCTGTTCGCGACGGGGCTGGCCTGCCTGGGAATCGAGCTGTTCATCCTGCCGGGATTCGGCGCATTCGGGGTTGGCGGCGGGCTGCTGGTCGTCGCATCGCTGGTGTTGGCAAGCCAGACGTTCGTGATTCCGCACAATGCGTATGAATGGAGCCAGTTGCCCCGTTCGGTGGCCCTGCTGGCGGCCGCCGCCGGCGGCGTGTTGGCGGCGCTGGTTTTTGCCCGACGGCTGTTGACCGATGCGCCCGTCTTCCGGCGGGTGGCGCTCGACACGCCCACCGCGGAACAGCTCGAACAGCTTCGTTACCAGGAATCGCTGGTCCATTTCGAGCACCTGCTGGGGCAGCGCGGCGTGACGCTCACCCAGTTGACGCCCTCGGGCAAAGCGCGGTTCGGCGACCAGCGGGTGGACGTGATCAGCGATGGCGACGCCGTGGCTCGCGGCGCCGAAGTGACGGTCGTCGAGGTCCGCGGAAACGAGGTGATCGTCCATTCGATCGCGGACGGATGACATCGCGCGCCGCGGCGCTGGGCGCGTTCGCGCTGCGCGTGTTCGCCGGTCTGGATCGCACGACCCCCAGGAAGTGCGCCGTCCGCGAGGAACGCGCGCCGTCGCGTCCACCCGGTTGTGGCCACGACGGAGCGTGGCCCTTCAATCGCTGCAGTCACGACGGAGCGTGGCCGTTCAGGGTGACATAGGCTTGCCTCGACGGCTGCACGCTCGGCTGAGATACCGCACGCGGGTGACCGCGAGACGTAATCCGCAGCCCGAGCGAGGGACTCCAGCATTCCCTCGCTTACGCTTCGGGTTACGATCAAACGTGCCATCCTCGACAGCGCGCGGGATCAACGCGCCGACCATTGTCCGTAGTGAGTGATGAATTCTGACTGGCGCTCCTAGACGGGCGACGGTCCGCGCACGCTGATCGTCATCTCGGCCAGCAGCGCGGCGTGCGCGTGGGCGAACTCGACCATGTCGAGCGACATCGTGATAGCGTCGTCGCCGTCGGCGAACGCGGCCGCACGTGCGCTATGGTCCGTCCGATAGCCGAGAGTCTCGAGCAGTCGCCGCGAGGCGTGGTTGGCCGGGATCACCGCGGCGTAGACGCGCGCCAGCCGCCACGCGCGCCAGGCCACACCGTGCATCATGATCGCGCATCGTGTGCCGAGCCCGCGGCCCTGTTGGCGGCGCGGCCCGATCAGGATCGCAAATTCGGCGTCGTCGCCCGTGGTGTATCGAAAATCGCCGTCTCCGATCAACTGGCCGTCCTGGTGGAACAGAAACGGGTGATCGCCCGCGGCCTGCAGCTCGCGATAGAGCAGGGCGACGGCGTCGCGGTCGAACTCGCACGTGTTGGTCATCATGGCCGCGTTGTAGCGGTCGTTGTAAAAGTCGGCCAACATTGGGGCTGCGGCGACGATCTCGGCCGAGGTCGGCTCGAACACGCTCAGCCGCCCCTGTCCCCAACGAGCCTCGACGGACCAACGGATCGGCAACGTCATCATCGTAACCACCTGCCGGTGACCCCTCGCGCGTCGGCATCGCGAGGCGCGGGGCACGGCATGGTCCCGCCGCGCGAACCGTCCCAGGGCGCGGTGGAACCGAACCCTCGCGCGCGGCGTTTCCAGCTCGAGTTCATCGTTCCACCCACCATACGCCGTCCTGTCCCACCCGCACCGTGCGCTGCGCGTCGACGCAGAACTCGTCGACCGCGCGGCGCACGCCCCAACGGCCGGCTGCGTCGCGCCCGATCCCGTAATCGTGGCCTGCCAGCACGCCGCCGCGACGGATCTTGGGCCACCAGGCGCGCAGGTCTGCGCAGACGTTCTCGTACAGATGGTTTGCGTCGATGAAGGCGAAATCGAGCGATTCGGCGGCAAACCGCTCGGCGGCCTCGAGCGACGGTTTGCGCAGGATGAACCGCCGCTCGGCCGCCGCGAGCGTCCACCATTCCGCCCGCGCCAGCGCCCGGTCGAACGCGGCCTGGTCGAGCGCGCCCAATTCCGAATCGCCCGCGTACGGGCGCCAAGGGTCGACCATCCACAGCCGCAGCCTCGGCAGTCCGTTGAGCAACGCCGCCGAGGTTGTGCCGTCGTACACGCCGATCTCGGCCCCGACCAGCCCCTCGCCCAGCGGCCGCAGGATCTGCAGCAGTTGCTCGTGTCGCGGCGCGGGCGAGCCTTCGATCAGCAGGTTCGCGGACGACTCGTTGAACCACTGGAAGATCAACGACAGGTAATCGATCTGCACGCGCGGATAGAACTCGGGCCAGGTGCGTTTGATCACCGCTTGATCGGACCACTCGTAACCGACGACCGGCGGCTCGGCGGCCAGACGGCGGAAATAGCTTCGCAGGAACTCGGTGCGGCCGATGAACAGGCCCGAGTTCAGCCAATGCCGCCCGCGGGCCACCGCCGCCCAGGGCAAGCTGGACTCGAACGCCACGAACTCCGGCAGTTCGGGCCAACACCGCGACCCTGTGGACTGGAACACGAGGTCGCATGTAAAGTGTCGGCGGAATCGCTCGACCGCCAACTGCGGGTCGTCACAGAACACGGCGTCGCACGAGTCTGCGCCGATCACCAACGGCGTTTCGACGCGCTCCAAAGCCTCGGCGGTCAGCGCGAACTTCATCCGGTTGGTCCACGGCGCGACGCCCCGTCCCAAGACCATCGCGGGCACGCCGAAGCGGGCCAAGCTGCGTTCCAATAGCCCGCACGGCTTGGCCGGCCGATCGCCGCTGTTCCACGTGATGATGGTCGCCTCGGGACAGGCGCATGGGCGTCGCGTCTGGCTGGTGACGATATCGCAGAACGCACGAAAACTGTCTGACAGCGGACCAGGGCAATGCGCGGCGATCGGGTGCGAGCCGAACAGTCGATTCGTCAACCGTACGCTCATCGAAGCGCCTCCGAAGCGTGGCGATTTCGCCATAGTCGAGTCAACAGAGCCTCGTACTCGCGAGCCATCCGCGAAGCGTGCAGCCGCTGCTGGGCGAAAGCCTGTCCTTCGAGCGCCATGGCGCGAGCCCAGGTCGGATGGGCGCGCACCAACATCACGGCCTCGGTCAACGAATCGGCATCGCCGTCGACGATCATCCCGTTGACCCGATCGTGCACTACCTCCGGCACACAGCCGACCCGGGTGGCGATCACCGGGACGCCACATGCCATCGCCTCGGCGACGACCAGCCCAAACCCCTCGTGCGCCGACGCCAGCGCGAACGCGTCCATCGCGCCGTACAGATCGCCCAGATGGTCGATCGCGCTGGCAAAGGCATAGCGTCCCGGGATGTGTTCGTTGGCCAGTTCCAACAGCGCCGCCCGATGCTCGCCCCAGCCGACGACCAGCAGCTTGCAGGCCTCCGGCAGACGCGCGGTCGTTTCGATCAGCGCCTCGACCCGTTTGTCCGGCACCAGGCGGCAGACGGTTCCCAGCACGAAATCGTCCGGCGAGAACCCGTATCGCGCGCGCACGTGCTCCCGCGGTCGCGTCACCGCCAGTCGCGTCGTATCGACGCCATTGAGCACGACCGTGTGGTCGAAGCCCTCGCACACGCGTTGGGCGACGCGCTGGCTGACAGCGATTACGTGATCCACGCTGCGCCGACTCTGCAGCAGCGTGGATCGCGTCCAGTCGGTTTCGCCGTGAGCCAGGAAGATGCCCAGCTTTGGCCGGATCTCGCCGAGCAACCGATCCGTCGCCAACCCCCAGGTGAAGAGCACGTCGCAGTGCGAGACGGCGCGGCGAACGGCGTCGGCGTCGGCCCAGGCCACGGGGGCGGGCATCCGGGCGACGGCGCTCGCGTCGAGCTGGTTTCGGCCCGTAACGAGACAGCTTTCGAGCCGTACACGCGTCGGGTCGAGAAAGGTGGCCAACGCGATCAGATGTTGTTCCGAGCCGCCGTTCATGAAACAGGGGCCGACATGCAACACGCGGAGCGCGCCGTTGCCCGCGGCGCGAGAGGCGCCGTTGCCGTTCTGCGGCCGAGCCGTCGCGACCGCTGTCGGAGCGACGGAGACGACCGCCATCCGGCCCGCCGGACCGGCCGGAAGGGACGTCGCCGATTCGCGGCCGGCTGGGGCGAAGTTGCCCGCCAGGGAATCGTCGAGGATGTCGTGAGCGGCGAGATACGGATTCGAGCCACCGTAGGGATTTCCCGCGGTCGAGGCGGTCACGGCCGCGCGATGGGGTTGATCCAGGGGGGGATTAACGTTCATAGGAGTACTCCGAGCTGGCGAACCAAGTCATGTAAATCCACGGGTGTCGAGTCAGCATGGCGTGTCTTCGTAATCCATCTGCGCTCCGCTGGGCGGCGTCGGATGGATTCCGGCGCGCAATCCCAACGCGGGGATCAACGCGCCGTTCAGGGCGCCGAGTCCGGCGGCAAAGGCGCGGCGACGGGCTGTGGTCGCGGCGGTTTCGCCCCCACGAATGGCGGCAGGTCGTCGGTGATCGCGACCGCGGCCAGGGGCGAATCCGCGGCGGGAACCAAATAGTCCGGCGCGTCGGGCGAGTCGCGTTGGACGACCGCGACCGAGGCGACACACTGGGCAATGCGCCCCTCGCGCCCCGCCGCGGGCTGCGTGGTCTCGTCCAGCTCCCACCAGTTCGCCGCAAACCGCCAGCAGTCCATCGCCTGTTCCAGTTGCTGATCGCTGGCCTGAATCCGCTCGCCGCCCAGGATCAGGTTGTTGCAGACGCGGACATCCAGCGGACCGGGGGGCGGCGACGTTTTGAACGTCTCCACCAGGCCGAGCCAGAAACGCGAGCGAACGAAGGTGTTGTTCGTGATCTCCAGCTTCGTCTCCTCGTACCATCGCCGCAAGTTAAGATTGATGGCGTTCGTCGCCCCATCGAAGACGTTGCCCGCGATCCGCAACCGTCGGCAGCCGCCGAAAATCACGATCTGCGACGAGGGTCCGCTGAATTGGTTGGCGACGATTTCGATGCTGCCGGCGGGGTCGTCGCCATCGACCCACACCCCGTTCCCGTTGGCCGGCAACGTCAGGCGGCAATCACGTAGGACCAAGCTGGACTCGGGGCTGCGCGAGTCCCAGCGGATGAGCGCCCCGCCGCGGGCCTGGCTGCGGGACGCAAACCACAGATCGTCGAACGTGGCCGATACGGCGCCGACGGCCAGAACCGCTTCTCCCTTGTCGGCGGTCTCCGGCTCCAATTGGAAGCCGCGCAGCGTGACGCCGCGGACGTCCTGCAGACGCACCAAGGTGCGGTTGCCCGGCGGCGCGCGCAACACGGCTCGGCGGGGCGAGACGAGCGTCACGTCGTGGGGGCCGCCTTCGAGCGCCAGCGACTCGGCGTAGGGCCCCGCGTCTAGCACGGTGATCGTCGCTCCGTCGGCGGCATGCGCCAACGCCTCGGCGAGCGAGCGATACTGCCCGCGACCGTCCTGGGCGACGCTGATCTCGGAAAATCGTTCCACGATGGGCCGCGGATCCTGAGTCGGCGCGCGTTTGGCGCCGCCCACCTCGGACCACCACATCCACCCTCCGACCCCCGCACCGGCCAAGATCAACAGGCCGCACGCCAACACCCAGCGTCCGATTCGCGCACTTCGTCCGCGCGGCGGCGCGGGCACAGTTGTCGTAGACTCGCAATAAGGCAGCGCTGGTTCGCCCGCTCCCGGACTCCGGCCGAAGATGCGGTCCAGCTCGTCCGTAGGCATCTGATTGACGCAGGCCTGATAGCGCTGCAGAATCTCCGCGACTTCCTGAGCGGACTGGATGCGCTCGGCCGGATCCTTTCGCAGCAGCCGATCGATCATCTGGCACAGCGGCTCCGGCGGCGCAGGATTACACCCTATCAACGACGGCGGCGCCTCGTTCAAGACCTTGTTGATCGTCTCCGCGTGGGTGCGTCCCAGAAAGGGCGAGTGGCCCACGAGCATTGCATACAGGACGCAACCGAGGCTGAACAGATCGGCTCGCGGATCGACGCGTTCTTCACGCACCTGCTCGGGGGCCATGTACGCCGGCGTGCCAATCGGCGAACCCGCCGAGGTTAGATCGCCGACGTCAAAGGCGACGCGAGCCAGCCCGAAATCGGTCAGCCGGATGCGGGTCGCTCCCTCGTGC
Source organism: Candidatus Anammoximicrobium sp. (assembly GCA_032229885.1). GTDB lineage: Bacteria > Planctomycetota > Planctomycetia > Pirellulales > Pirellulaceae > Anammoximicrobium. Next base: position 19,218 of record JAVYAJ010000145.1, read on the forward strand.
AGCATCACGTTGCCGGGCTTCACGTCGCGGTGGATGACGCCCTGGGCGTGAGCGGCCGCCAATCCCAAGGCGATTTGCCCTCCCAGTCGCAACGTCTCCTGCGCGTCGAGCTTGCCGCGTGCCCGGATGTATTCCCTGAGCGATTTTCCACTGATGTACTCCATCACCAGGAACGGCGTGCCGCGCTGCTCCTCGACGGAGTGGATGGTCAACACGTTCGGATGATTGATGGCCGCGGCCGCCTTGGCTTCGCGCAAAAAACGCCGCCGCGCCGTAGTGCCGGCCGCCAGCCGCCGATTGAGCAATTTGATGGCGACGGTGCGGCCCAGGTCCGGATCGAGCGCCCGCACGACGACGCCCATGCCTCCGTGACCGAGGACCTCGATCACGTCATATTTTCCCAGCCGGCCTAGCGACGACGAACGGTGCGGCGGATCGAACAGGCTGTAGTCCAGATCGGCCGAATTCTCGAGGTCGAAAACATCCGTGAAATCCGCGGTGCCGCCCGCATCGGCGCCCGCCTTGTTCTTGGAGGCGCAAGAATCGTCCGCCGCGTCGGAAGCCATCGCTCTACTCCACGATAACTGACCCGCACCGCCGATACGTTAACGACCACAGGAAACCAGAATCCGCGAGTTGCCCGAAACGCCGGGACGGGCGACGAAACGCAAGAGCCCAACAAAACAAATAGTCTGTCATGGCGATTCCGTGTTAGTCAAGTCGAATGCCGCCATTTTTCTCGATCGCGTTTCTCCGTCGCGCCGCGCACGGGCGCGGCGCCCCGTTTAGCAGTGGCCGGGGTCCGCGTTCAAAGTCGCGCCCTGGTGACGACGCCCGGGCATGAAGGGGCGCGGATGACGCCAACGGGCAATCCTTACGGGCCGAACGCGGGGCCGTCGGACTCGCGATGCGCGCGTCTCGTCGCACCGCGCGATGCCTCGCGCTCTGTCTTCGGTCTACAGCTTGATCGTATCGCCGATATGGGGGATCTCGGGTCGCAGTTGGTATCGCTCCTGGATCTTGGCGGCCAAGGCCTGCTGGTTGGATGATTCGCCGTGAGTCAGGATGACTCGCGGACGGCCCGGCGCCAGGGCGCCGAGCCAAGCGAGCAGGTCGGTCTGGCCGGCGTGCGCGCTAAAGCCGCCCATCGTGTGGATGGCGGCCCGCACGGCGATCCGCTCGCCGAAGATCGACACGTGCTTGGCGCCGTCGACCAGTCGTCGTCCGAGCGTGCCCGTGCCCTGATAGCCGACGAAGATCACGTGCGTGTCCGCGCGCCACAGGTTCTGGCGAAGGTGATGCAAAATGCGGCCGGCGTTGCACATCCCCGCGCCGGCCAAGATCAGACATGGGCCGCGAACGAAGTTCAACGCTTTGGACTCGTCGGCGGTCACGGTGGCCTGGACTGAATCCAAATCTTCCTCCAACGGGTGTTCCTGAATATCGCGGATCAGGTCTGCGTCGAACAACTCGGCGTGCTGGCGATAGATTTTCGTCGCCTCGATGGCCATCGGGCTGTCCAGGTAGATCGGGAACTTGGGCAGCAGCTTGCGGCGAAAGATGCCGGCCAGAATGACCAACAGCAGTTGGGCTCGTCCGACGGCAAAGGTCGGGACCAGGATCTTGCCCTGGCGCGAGATGGCCGTGCGGAGGACCGCCAGAAACTCGTCGACCGTGTCGCGGAGCGGTTTGTGGTCGCGCGCACCGTAGGTGGATTCGAGAAACACGGTCTGGGCCTGGTGAACCGGTTCCGCGTCTCTCAGGATCGGCGCACCCTTCGGCCCCAAGTCGCCGGAAAACGCGACGGTCGAGGCGTCCGAGGCGTCGTCCAGCGTGAGATGGATGCTGGTCGAACCCAGCATGTGGCCGGCTTCGAACCAGCGGGCGGTGACGCCGGGCGCCACACGCACCGGGGCGTGGTAGGGGACCGGACGGAACTGGGACAGCGTCGCCCGCACATCCGTGACGTCGTACAATGGTTCGAGCAGCTCTTGACCGGCGCGCTGGCGGCGGCGATTGATGCGTTCGATGTCTTGCGCCTGGACCTTGGCCGAGTCGCGGAGGATCAGGTCGGTCAGTTCGCCGGTCGCCGGCGTGCCGTACAGCGGCGCTTCGCAGCCGCTCTTGACCAGCAGTGGCAGGCGGCCGGTATGATCGAGGTGCGCGTGGGTCAGCAGGACGGCATCCAGTCGGCGCGGGTTCAGATCGCGGGGGACGCGGTTGCGCTGTTCCGACTTGGCTGCCCCATGGAACAAGCCGAAATCGAGCAGTACGCGGGCCTGCTGCGTCTCGATCAGATAGGCGGAACCGGTGACTTCGCCGCCGGCTGCGCCGTGCAACGTGACTCGCATCTGGGGGCTCCTGTGCCTTTGGAAACGCGGCGGACAACGACGGCCAGCGGACAGTCTATGGCAGCGAGTCGGCGATGTCGCAGTAGATTCCTTGACGAATGTAGGTCACCGCGTCCTCGACGCTATCGGTGGCGTACAGCAAATCCAGATCCTCGCGGGCGATCGTCTGTTCGCGCAGAAGCGACTTTTCGACAAAGTCGCGGACCTCGTTCCAGAACGGCAGCCCCATTGCCACCACGGGAAACCGTTCGATCTTGTCGCATTGGATCAGCGTCAGCGCCTCGAAAGCCTCGTCCAGCGTGCCGAAGCCGCCGGGCATCACGACAAACGCGCACGAGTATTTGACCAGCATCACCTTGCGGACGAAGAAGTGATCGAACTCGAGGAATCGGTCCAGGTAGGGGTTCGGCTTTTGCTCGTGCGGCAGCGCGATATTGCAACCGATGGTGTACCCGCCGCCTTCGCGCGCGCCCCGATTGGCCGCTTCCATGATCCCCGGCCCGCCGCCGGTCATGACCACGAACCCGGCTTCGGCCAGCCGCCGCCCCACGGCTCGCGCTAGTTGGTAGTACGAGTGGTTTTCGGCGAAACGGGCCGAGCCGAAGACCGTGACGCACGGGCCGGCAAAGTCGAGCGATTCGTAACCGCGGAGAAATTCGAGGAAGACGCGAACCGCGCTCTCCAGATCGGCGCCTCGATCCCGCTTGCCGGCCAAAAAGTGTTTTTCCGTGTGTCGGACGCTCTCGAGCAGCGACGGCTGCGGCAGCGCGGGGATCGGGTGCGGTGTGGCGGTACGGGACGTCATGTCTGTCGGCAGGCCTTTCATTCTGCGGAGGTAACGTGAATCGTCGTCCGGAATTGCCCACTTGCCGCCGCGTACGCCGCGGGCGGGCTACAGCCGATCCAGCGTGTCGATCCAGCGGACCAGTTCCGCCCGCTCGGCTTCGTCCAGGGGACGAGGCTCGCCCATTCGCGGACGGATGATGACGGGGTATTTCATCTGCCGCAAACCGGCCGCTTGGTCGGTCAGCCGCTCGGCGGCTTCCGATTTCTCGGCGATGCTGGCCAGCACGGACAGTCGCTCGATCGGATCGTTGGCCGGCGCTTGGAGCCGTCCGGGCAAGGCCGTGTCGACGATCACCAAGCCGCGGACCAGACTGCGATGCGAAAAGGCCGTCAGCGCAGCCAGTGCGCCGCCCGCCCCGTATCCACCGGCGACGATCCGCGCGCGATCGATGTGATAGCGAGCCAACACGTCGTCGAGCAGCTTGCGGACCACCGCCGTCTCGGCCGGCAGCCAGCGGTTGGGATCGGCGGCTCGAGGAACCACGAGAATCAGGTCGTTGGCGTCGCACAACCCTTTCCACGGTGCGATCCATTCTCGCCGCTCGACAGCTCCGGGCTCGTCCAACCACAGGACGACGCCATAGGCGATATCGGCACGATACGTCTCGGGAACGTAAGCCCAGCATTCGTTCGGTTCCTCCGGCAGCTTCAGGCGGATGTCGCCCACCGGCGGACGTTCGCCTGCTGCGGCCGCGGCCGCCTGGCCGGGCGTGTCGCCTTGGCCGAGCGCAGCCCGCTGTGCAGGAGGCAGCTTGTCCGGGATCATATCGGGCAGGCTCGTCAGCTTCAACTCGAGTTGCCGTGTCTGCGCGCCCCTTTGCACCGCCGCGCGGATGACCTGCTGCGGCTCGTAATTGCCCAGGACTTCCCAGGCCGAGGCCAGGTCGGTCACCGTCTTGTCCGCCAGGCGAATCAAGCGATCCCCAACCGAGACGCCAGCCTTGTCCGCCGGGCTGTCGGGATACACATAGCGCACAGCCACGCCGGGTGCGGCGGTTGGCGAACGATCGGGCAGCAGGCCGAGGAACGGGTTTTCGTAAGGCTCGAGTTTGTCCGCCAACTGGGCGCTCAGTTCCAGGCGTCCACCGTCGCGGAGGATCGCCAAGCGGATTTGATCGCCCGCATAGCGAGGCCCGAGGGCGTGGCGCAGTTGGGATTGACGCACGATCGCGACGCCTTCGACTTCGACGATCAGATCGCCGGCCTCGAGCCCGGCTTGGCGCGCCGGCGACTTGGGCAGGCACGCGGCGATTTCCGGTCGATCCGCATAGATGTCGCTGCCCTTGAACGCCACGCCGAGCAGCCCTGGGTACAGTTCCTCGCCGCGCTTCAGTTGGTCCAGGTGCGGCAGCAGGTCCGCCAACGGCACGGCGAAGCCGATCCCCGAATCGTACCACTCGGCCCCGGCCACTTCGTCCTGCTGCTGCGGAGACAACGGGACCAGCACGCCCAAGACGCGGCCGCGGATGTCGATCAGCGGGCCGCCGTAATTGTCGGGCGAGATCTTGGCGTCGGTCTGGATCGCGCGGCCCCAGATGCGGCTGGTGGCGCTCAAGATTCCCACCGAGACATTGGGCGCATCCTGGTCGAAGGCGCGTCCCAGGGCGATCGTCCATTGGCCGACCGCCATCTGATCGCGCGGCACGGCCTCGGGGACCGCCAGCGGCGCGTCGACGGCTACCTTCAGCAGAACCAGCATCCGACTGTGATCGCGGGCCACGATCTGGGCTGGCGCCCGCTTGCCGCCGGGCAGCGTGACCAAGATGGCCGACGGCTTCTGGATGAAGTTGAATGCGCTGGAGATCACATAGCCGTCGGCCGCGACGACCAGCCCCGTGGATACGCCGGCGCCGACCAGCACCCGCTCGACGCGTTCCAGGCCGCCGACGGTTTCGATCCGCACGACGGACGGCGCCACCCGCGCCACCGCGGCTCGGACCGCCTGTTGTTCGAGCGTGGCCAGATCGTCTTGGGCGCAGCAAGCTGTGGCTAACGTCAGCCACGCCGTAACGCTGAGCGCCAAGGCGGGCCAGCGATGGCTGCCGGGTTGAGGTTTCGTCAGCATGGCGACTGCTCGTTACGGTGTTGGATCCCGCGGCGTCATGTCCTGCGCGTGAGACGGATTGCCCGCAAGTTTTGGACGGCGCGGACGGACCGAGTTCCATCCTCCGGCGCGCCTGTGCGAGCCGCGCAACACATCGCGACCGCTCGCGGGCTGGGTGTCCGACCTTCCGTGGATCGGAACGGGCGCCTCGACGTTCGGCTGCGCGGGCCATGCGGATCGCAAAAAATATCGTAATCCGCGGCGAGCGCGGATGCCAGTCGAAGTTTTCGCGGCGCGCGCTCGTCGCCTCGGCCGCGGCGCGGCGGGCCGAGCCCCGGCGGGTCGCCGACGTCTGGCGGTCCTGGCGAGACGGCCCGAAACAACGTGGCGCGATCGGGCAGTCTTACGCGCCAGCGCCCCGACGCAATGGGCCAAGGATACGCTTCTGGGCGGCCTTGTATCCTGGCATGAGCGCGTTCTCGTCATTCGGAAACTGGTCTCGAGGCTCCGTCTCCGTCCGCACTCGGCGCGTGATCCGGGCGTCGGCTGGGACGGGCCAATGCTTTCGCGATCCGTTGTGGAAGCGTGGCCGTCTCGAGCGATTCCAGCGTCCGAGGCAGGGCGAGCGACCAGTTGGGCCATTGGTCGACCGTGCCCGGCATATTCGGTCGCTCTTCGACCGCCAGGGCATCGTCGAGGCTGGCGGCCAGAACCGCCGAGGGTGCGCGTCCCAACGCGGCGTGCGCAGCCTGGACGGCCTGGGCGGGCGACGCGTCATCGGCCAGGATGGTCGCGCCGACCAGGCGCGACCTGATTTGCTCGAACCCCGCGCGGTGCGGCTGCAAGCCGATCCGCTGTTGAGCGGCAAAATCGGCGCCGGTCCAAAGACCCGCGATGGTCGGCAGATCGTGTGTCGTCACGGCGGCCAAAGCAAGCTCGGGGAAATCCGCGGGCGACCGCTCTTCGAACCACAACAGCTTGTACGTCAAGATCTGGTTCTTGGCCAACTGACGTCGAACCTCTGGCTGGACCGTGCCCAGGTCTTCGCCCGCAATCCACGCGCCGGCTCGATAGCTCTCGATGGCAATGATCGCCAACAGCTCGTCCGCCGGATATCGCACGTAGCCCCCGCTGTCTGGGCCGAGTCCCTGTGGAATCCAAAACAGGCGGAACAGGCCCATCACGTGATCGATTCGCAAGCCTCCGGCATGGCGCAGCGAAGCGCGGATCGTCTCGATGAACGGCCCGTATCGGGCCGCGCGCAGGCGATGGGGTATGAAGGGCGGCAGCGCCCAGTCCTGGCCATCGGCGTTGAACTGGTCGGGCGGCGCCCCGGCGGTGGCCCGCTCGGACAACTCGCCCTGCCACTGCCACGCATCCGCTCCGCCGGGCGACACCCCGATGGGCAGGTCCGCGACCAGCGGCAAGCCTCGGGCAGCCTCGGCCAGTTGCCGGTCCAATTGCCACTGAAGCCAGCAATGAAAGCGCACGCGTGATCGTTCGCGCTCGGCAAACCGCCGCACGGCGGGCGCGTCCGTCTGGCGATACTCGCTCGGCCAGCGTCGCCAATCGCCGCCGAATCGCTCGGCCAGGGCGCAGAATGTCGCAAATATCTGGAGAGACTCGCCTGCCTCCTGGCAGAATCGCGCCAGACCAGCCGCGTCGGCCCGCGCGGCTTGAATATCCCAAATCCGGGCAAGCGCCTGCATCTTGTGGCGAAACACGGCGTCGCGGTCGATCTGGCGCACGGCGTTCAACTGCTGCGCCGCGTGTGCGAGCTCGGCCAGACCGACGGACGGCTGATCCGCGCCGGGGATCTGATCGATCCGCAGGTACAGCGGGTTCCGAAATCGGCGGCTGCTGGGATAGTAAGGGCTGGCCTGCTGCGGGATCTCTGGCGCGACGGCGCACAGGGGGTTCAGCAGCAGCACGCCGGCGCCGAGCTTGCGCGACCAGTCCGCGAGCAGCCGCAGGTCGCCCAGATCCCCGATTCCCCAACTCGATCGCGATCGAGCGGCGTACAGTTGCACGGCCCAGCCCCATACATGCAGATCGGACGGCAGCCAGCAGGCGTCCGGTCGATGGATGATCCAGACCCCATCGCCGCCGTCGAGCGGCTGTAACGAGTGGTAGCCGAGCGGCAAGTCCGCCGGGATCGTCCGATCCACGCGCACCCGCGCGCCGTCTTCGAGCACCAGTTCGCTAGGCTTGGCGACGGTCAGCGTTTGGCCGCGGAACAGCACGCGCACCTCGGGCTCTGCGATGCGAGGGCGGATGTCCGGATCCAAGCCCATCGCGTCGAGCAGCGCGCGACGGGTCGCCACGCTGACGTCTCGCCGTTGCCCAGACGTGTCCTCGTAGGACGCGAGGATTCCTCCATATTCCTCGGCCTCGAACGCCCCCTCGTGCGCGCACACCTGGTTCATAATCGGCTCCGTCCCACTGGCCTGTACTTCGCCGCCATCGGCATCGGCAGTATACGAGAACGTCGGACGGCCTCCAAGGCGAACAGCGCGCCGCAGACCGCCGTTCGCGGCGCGGACGTCGGGGCGATTGCGCCCCGGAGAATGCGCACATCGCTCGCCGCGTCGCGGCCGTCGGCAGCGGCCGAACCGAGACCTTTGTGTGGCGGCTCGGACAAACACGGTCTGCCACCGGGTGGCCTGCGCTGCACGCGGATATGAATGAGCGTACGAACGTCAAGCTCCGTGCGGCAGAGGCGGGCTGAGGTCCGCGATGCCGAGCGCCATTGCGAGCCATGCGAGGTCGAACGACTGCGCCCGGCGGCCGCACGGACACGGTCGATCGGATCCAGACCGTCGAGATCTGCGGAACCATGCGCACGACTGGGCAAGGCACATAGCCTGTACCTCCGGTCGCCCGCAACTTGGCAACGTTTCTTAAAGTAAACCATCCCTTTGATTCGAAACTTACAATCGGAAGGTTTGTTCCAAAGCGTACAAGGCTTCCAGCCGGTACGCTGCTCAAGCCAAGCGAGCCAAGCAGGGGGGTCCTGCCTAAAGGCTCGTGGGTTCGCCCCCACGGAATATGCGAGCCGCCGCAGTCTCGCCGATTCTCGCGGGTCGACTCTCTACAACGATGCTGCCATGCCGACCGGCAACGCCGCTTGGTTGTTGTCTGCGCTTGGTGGCACAAGGAACGGACTTCACCATTTTATGGATTTTATCCAATTGCCAGCACTCTGTTTGCCGATGATGTCTCTTGGCGGAGATCAGAGGGAACTGAGTCAAAGCCGCGCCGAAGCGTAACGAGCGTCAACCCCGACCTAGTTGTTTGCGGAGTATTCGGCTGCCCGATCAGCCGAAACAAAATGCCACGGATTCAGGCGTCAACCGCAGGCAAGGGACAAGATGCCGCGTTCCGGTCCTACGGCCGGAGACGGAACAAGACGAGTCAAGCGAGAGTTATGGAGAACCTGCGATGAAGGTGTTCACGACTGGACAGGTCGCAAAGATCTGTAAGGTGGCCCCGCGCACGGTCAGCAAGTGGTTCGACTCCGGGCGGCTGAAAGGCTACCGGATCCCCGGATCACAAGACCGGCGCATTCCCAGAGAATACCTGATCAGATTTCTAAAAGAGCACGGGATGCCCTTGGGCGATCTCGAAGACGAGGCCATGGCCAAGGTGCTGATCGTCGCTCAAGATCAGGTGCTGATCGAAAACATGAAGCGTGAATTGCCGCCGGAACGCGCGTTCCGTGTGGCGGTGGCGGCCAGCGGATTCGAGGCCGGAATTCAGGCCGAAAGTTTTCACCCGGACTGCATCTGCGTGGATTTCTCGATCGGCAAGATCGAGGCTCTGCAGATCTGTCAGAATCTGCGGAAAAACGTCGATTTTTCGGAGACGATCCTGATCGCCCTGTTGCCGGACGACGGCCAGCCGATGAGCTTCGATCGTTCGAGCATCAACGAAACGTTCAAGAAGCCGTTCGATGCCCGGCTGCTGGCCGAGCGTCTGCGAACGCTGATCGGGGCCAAGAAAGAGTTGGTCTGACCCACCACCGCGCTGACCCCGCACCCAATGGATTCATCGCCGCAATCATTGATCCGCCGCGCTTCGACCCACGCGCCGGTTTTGCATACTGCTGTTGGGGCAGTCGAATGATTCGACTCGCGGAGATTCCTGGGGCTCCCGGCCCTCGGGTCTCCAACCCCCGGCAGCGAGAAAACGCCCACTTGGTGGGCGTTTTTTGTTGCGCGACACCATTTTTTCGCGGTTCTGATCTCGCTGCGTTCTCCGGTGCAGCCTCGCGCCGTTCAGCCTTGCGCCGTTCAGTCCCGGCCGGATTGTTTCGGATCGATCTCGCTTCCAGCGCGCCAATGCCGGCGCTGAATCCAAAATATTGAAACAGGTCCCACCGGCCGCGCCTCGACAATCGGTCGCGGGCTGTCGCGCCGCGCGCGGTTGACGGTGACAGGCAACCCGAAGCGTGAGCGAGAAAGTGCGGCATCCCCCAGCTTACGCTGCGGGTTGCGATCGAAGGCGCCATGCTCGACCGCGCGCGGCATGGTCCTGGTGGGGCGGGGCCAGTCATCCGCGCCTGGCCCGATCGCGATCTGCGGATCGCCGCACTCGCTGAAGCGCGAGATTCCCAAGGTTCGGCGGCCGTGCCGGCCCCGATGTCCCCGGTCACGCTGGAGGGCCACGCTCTGTCGTGGCCGCGACCGGGCGGACGCGCCGGGGCGCGACGAAACACGGCGGACGCGACAGGGCGCGTCCCTCCAGGACGGCACACGCGCCTGGCGCAGCCAAAAAGCCGGAGACTGTGGAGTTTAGGCGGAATTGGTTTTGCAAGGCTGTTGCGCAGCACGGACGACCAGAATCGTCTTGGCCGAAGGCCATCATCAACGTGTCACCTCCGCCTGCATGAATATGGCCTTCGGCCAACAGAGGCACACACGCGACGCCAGCCCTGGGGCGTTGCCCCAGGCTATGGTGATCGGAGGCCCTCGGCCAAACAGAATCCGCGTCGATCTGCGTTCAAACGTGCAACAGTTGAAGCGGTAGTAGTTTAAGAAATTGACCGCGCCAGCACGCGCCCGGGGGTCGCCGCCCGGCCACTGCGTCGTGCCCCGATCGTTCTGCGGGCAATCCGCGAGGGCTGCTCGTTCCACGTCCCATCCATTCCGATTTCCGGAACTAGTCTTGACGATGCACAAGCGACAAGCGACAAGTGACAGATGACGAACGACGGATGACGAATGACAAACAACCAGGCAACACAGCTTTGATGGCCGGCATGGAATCACCCCTCTCTCATTTTGACGACCGCGGCGCCAGCCGCATGGTCGACGTCAGCGCCAAGCCCCCGAGTGTGCGTCAGGCCACGGCCAGCGCTCGCGTCCGGATGCAGCCCCAGACGCTGCGCGTGGTTCGCGACCAGGGCATCGCCAAAGGCGATGTTCTCGAAGTGGCCCGGCTCGCCGGGATCATGGCGGCCAAGCGGACTTTCGAGCTGATTCCGCTCTGTCATCCGCTGGCTTTGGAGGCCGTCGAGATCGCCTTCGATTTTCCGGATGACGCCTGCCTCGAGATTCGAGCCAGCGCTAAGATCACGGGCAAGACGGGCGTCGAGATGGAGGCGCTGACGGCCGTTGCAACGGCCGCGCTGACGGTCTATGACATGTGCAAGTCCGTGGATCGCGGCATGGTCATCGAACAAATCCGCCTGGACGAGAAATCCGGCGGCCGCAGCGGACACTTTCGACGCCTCGAGCAGTGAGACGCGCCATGACTCGTTCCGTTCTGTCTCGCGAGCTCGCGCCTCCGGCGCTGGGTTCGTTGCTCGCTCCGGTGCAGCAGGAGCTGGCCCGCTTCGAGACGATGTTTGCCGCCGAGCTGCGCAGTGACTATGCATTTGTCGACGAGCTGGTGCGGTATGGCTGTCTGATCGGCGGCAAGCGGCTGCGGCCCGCCCTGCTGTTGTTGTGCGGCCAGGCGGTCGGCCAACTAGGGCCGCCTCATCTGACGCTCGCGACGGTCGTGGAAATGATCCACACGGCGACCTTGATCCACGATGACGTCCTGGACGAAGCGTCCACTCGGCGGCACCTGGCCACAGTGAACTCGCGTTGGGACAACGAGGCGAGCGTGTTGCTGGGCGACTTTTTGTTCAGCCATGCCTTTTATCTGGCCAGCACGCTGGACACCCCGTTCGCCTGTCGCCGGATCGGCCGCGCGACGAATCGGGTCTGCGAGGGCGAGCTGCGGCAGAAAGGCAGCCGCGGAGATCTCTGTCTGAGCGAGTCGGAATACGTGTCGATCATCGAGGCCAAGACGGCCGAGCTGACCGCGTGCAGTTGCGCGCTCGGCGCGTCCTACGCGGGCGCCGACGACGCGTGGACCGAGCGCTGCGAGGCGTATGGGCGAGATTTGGGGGTCGCGTTTCAAATCGCCGACGATATCCTGGACCTGGTCGGCGATGAAACGACCGTGGGCAAGTCGCTGGGCACCGATCTACTGAAGCGGAAACCGACGCTGCCCGTTATCCGGCTGTTGGAGGCCGTAGACGAGGATCGGCGGCAGGAATTGATTCAGCTCTGGGAGAACGGCCCGGGAATGGTGCGCGAGACGCTCGTCCCCTTGTTGAATCGCCACGGCGCGATCGAGTACGCTGTAGGGCAAGCTCGGAAATATGCCGAGCGGGCGGCTGGCGCGCTGGACGACATGCCGCACAGCCCGGCCGCCGATTCCCTGCGGCGTCTGACGCAGTTTGTGGTGGATCGGTCGGCGTGACAAATCGAAGATCGTGGCAGAACCGACGAGGCAGCCATGCGCAGAACATTTCCTCGTTCGCCCGTTGTTGCGGCAACGGCTCGCTTTTCTGACGCCACGATCAACACCGCGCTGCGGGGGTCGTTGATCGCGTCGCTGATCTGGACGCTGCTGGTCGGCGCCCTGCTGCTCGGGGCCATCCTGGCCGGCGGCCTCGCCGCGGTGGCGGCCGAGGCCAACGAAGCGACGGCGCCCGCCGCTCGGCCGCTGACGGGCGTGGTCATCGATGCGCAAGGCGCCGGCGTGCCAGCCATCGACGTGACGTTCTACGATGCCGCCGCGGCACGCGCGCGTCGCGCTCGCCGCGACGACCAGCGATTCCGCCGGGCGATTCTCGGCCAGCCTGCCCGCCGACACGACGCTGTTGATCGAGCTAGTGCGGCAAATCGGAATTGATGGGACATGGAACGGAGAGTCGTCCCGGATTAGCAGAAAAACGTGCTGGGACGAGATTCATGGTAACCGAAAATGGCTAGACAGCGAACGCAGGGCAGTGCGTCGGCCTGGAGGGCCACGCTCCACGCGTGGCCGTAACCAGCCGGACGCGACGGAGCGCGTCCCTCCAACCGCGCGCCGGGCGCGTCGGAGTGTGTCGTCATCAGAGTAGGTTCCGGAACGTCCCTCCAACCGCGCGTGGTGCGTGGCCCTTCGACGCTGCACACGCCTCCAACGAGCGCCTTTCGGCTGACAAGCTAGTTAGAAATCAATCGTCGTGGACACAAATCTCGACTTGCGACCCTGCGCAGACTGGCGAAAGTCTGGCTGTAGTGACCGGCCAATTGTGATTTGCGGCACTGGGCGGCGGTTCAGCCGTCGCGTTTGTCGTGTCGCGGATCGCGTCGCCACGTCACGCCCGGGCGCCCCAGACGGCCGCTGGGGGCAAGGTGCGGCTGGGGAAAGCCGGCGCTGGGCGCCGCCGCGCCCGTCGCTGCCTCGGCGTCCACGGCCAGCGCGGCGGTCGTTCGCGGCGTGCGCACGCGGCGCGGCGTGGGGCGTTTGAACAGCGATCCCAACGGTCCCGCCAACAAGGCGGGCGTCATGATCAACTGGGCGATCATGCCGGCGTACAGGATGCACAGCATGAGATAGCCAAAACGTTGGGTCGGCGTGAACGTGCTGAGCGCGAACACGGACAACCCCAGTCCGTTGATCGACGCGGCCTGCACGGTCGGCAACGCGCAATGGCGATAGGCGTCCATGATCGCTTGCTTACGGCAGCCGTGCTCCTGATAGCTGTGTCGGAACCACGTCAGATAATGGATCGTATCGTCGACCGCGATGCCCAGGGCGACGCTGGCGGTCATCATCGACCCGACGTCCACATTGATGCCCAACAGGCCCATCGTTCCAAAGATCGCCACGACCGGCAACACGTTTGGCAGCATCATCAGCAGGCCCGCCGGGATGCTGCGCATCAGCCAGATCATGAACGGCGTGATCGTCACGAAGGCCCAGAACGTGCTGGTGATCAGGCTCTCCAACAGCGAACGCTGCGCCTTGTAGACCAGCGGCACGACGCCCGTGTACACGACCTGAATCGGATCGCCTCGTTGGGCGGCCGTCTCGGCCTGGGGCGAACTCGGATCGAAGTCGTGCTGGCGCGCGTCCACAAAAATTCGGGCGTGCTGGCGGATGAAGTCCACGTCGTAAGCTGGATTGTCGGACACCAGCACCACGCAGTCGAACTTCTTGTTCAATACGGCGCCCCAGGTTTCGGACGTATAGAAGCCGGGCTCGGTCGAGATCTTGTCGGGGTTGTGCCAACAGCCGGATTTGGCGTACACCCCGGCGCAGGTCATCAAATCCTTGAGCGTCTGCGAAAACAACTGGGTTTGGTCGATCGAGTCGGATGAGGCGACCGGCACATCGCGCAGATCGGCTGGATCCAGCGAATCGTCGCGGGCGGTCGCGCTGTCCAGATCCGCGGCCGGCGCCGGACGCGGGGACGCGGGCTGGCTTTCCGCCGGGTCGCTCGCTCCCAGAAACGCGACCCGTGACTTGAGGAACCCTCTGTCTCCGCTGTAGGCATCGAGCTCGTCCAGGACGCGCTCGCGGAAATGGTAGGCCGACAACACGGGCTCGACGACCCGCTTCAGCTCGCCGACGAACAGGCCGTAGTCGATGTCGCGCAGCGCATCCACGCGGAGGCTGATCCGCCACAACTCGCTGCCCACGTTCGGGTCTCGCTGCGGACCGGAGGCCGGCGGATTGGTCCCGCGATCGATCCGTAGATAATCCGTCGCCAGGTACTCGGCGCGATGCTCCGCGAGCTTGTGATTCATGACCGAACGGACGGGGTCGCGCAGCGTGGGATATCCGGGCGGCGGCAAGTCCGGGGCAAATGTCGGCACGGACAGCGCCCGGCCCACCACGTTCTGCCCTCCCGCGCCCAAATGCTGGTCTACCGCGTTCTGGATCCGGGCCGCGATCTCGAGCCGCTCGAGAAAGTTCAATTGCAGCCTCTGGCGGCGCAACGCCTCGGCCTCGGCGTCCGCGTCATCTGTCGAGGTCGAATGGCTTGCGTCGCTCGGCGTGTTTGCGGCAACGTCCGAGCGGATCATCTCCGGGCGGACGCGAACCACCAATTCCATCGGCACCAGCTTGGTCAGATGCCGTTCCAGCCAGGTGTAATCCTGGATGATCTCTGCCTTCCGATCAAAGAACTTGATCAGATGGACGTTCGTGTGGATCGCGAACACGCCCAGCGCACAGCCGCCGAACACCAGGGCGAAAACCAGGCTGACCCACACCGCGCGGCGGACGATGAACGCTCCGATTCGCTCGAACAACCGTTCCACGCCCAGCTCGAATGCGCTCGGCTGGATGCGCTCTTTGGGCCTCGCGGCGTTGTGCATCCGAGGCGGCCACAACTGGAGCGCCGACGGCAGCAGCATAAACAGCAGCCCGAGCGTGGCCATGACCCCGATCGCGCCGTAGATCCCAAAGTTGCGGATCGGCGATAGATTGCTGGTCGACAGCGAAGCCAAACCCATCGCGGTCGTTCCCGCGCACATCAAGGCCGCTTTGCTGCCCAGCCGGACCATCGTGCCCGGCGCGTCGGCTAATCCGCCCGCGTAGACGGTGTTCCGGTAATAATTCGTCAGATGCAGCGCGCCGGAGATCGCGAGCACGTACACCAGCGACGGCATCGACATCATGATGGCGTCCACGGTCCCGCCGGTCCACCAGACCATCGCCAGGCTGTTCGCCGCGGCCAACCCACCGATGGAGAACAGGATCAGCGTCACGCGGACGCTGCGCACGAGGAACAACGACAGACCGATGCCCACGATCGCCGACAGGACGATCAACCGGGCGAGCGTGATCTGGCCTTCTTCGTCGATCGCCACGTTGTCGACCGGCGGGCCGCCCAGTTTCAGATCTTCGGCGGAAATGCCGCATTCGACCGTGGCCAGGTATCGCAGGCGACCTTGAGGCCGTCCCATCACCTCGCGCCCGATCACCCGCCGCAGATCGCGTTTGCCCGCTTCGCTGAACGTCAGGATGAGGCAGGTCTGCTTGCCATCTTCCGCGAACAGCGCCCCGGTCAACCGCTCCATCGCCTTGCGACGGGCTTCCTCCGCCGCGTGCGCATCATCGACGCCCAACGGCCACAGGGGGCCGTCTTTGCGCGACAGTTGCGCCAACGTATCCGGTCCCGTCGTCAGGGATTTGAACAATCGCGCGCTGATCAATTCGGGGTTGGCATGGAACGCGTTGGGCTGATCCGGCGTGGGCGGCAGGCCAAAGGTCGCGATCAGATCGCCGTCCGCCTCGATCTGCCCCAGCACCTTTGCGCGAAACGTGCGAAACAACCAGTTCAACGTGTTGCTACGGCCCGACCAGCGATACAGCTCGCCTCTGGGCGTGATGAAATACCACAGATCTTGGTCGCCCTGCAGCCACTTTTCACCCCGTTTGCCCCAGTTCTCGAAATAGTCGCCGACCGGCGTCAAGCCGAGCTGGTCGGCCAGTTCTCCGGCGCGTTGGCGATCCGCGGCCAGCCGCTCGTCCGCGGTCAACTGCTCGAACGGCTTGCGAGCCGTCACAGCCCTCGGCACGGTCGCGGTCGCATCTTCGTGCTGCTCGGGCGGCGCAACCTGCTGGCTGATTCGGTCCACCAGTCTGTGGTATCGCGGATCGTCGACCGAGCAGCCGGGCCAGGTGACGACCACGAACTGCTCGCCCATGAAGTGACGGCCGAACCATTCCAGTTCGGCCGTTTCCAGGAAATCGGATGGCAGCCAATCCTTCACGCGGTTGGTCATCCGCTGCATGGACATCCGCGCCCCGCGCAGCGCAAAAGGGGCGAAAAATAGCACGATGCAGACGACTAGCAGCGCGTAACGCGCGAAGAATGAGCGCTTCATAACCAACATTCGATCCGCCATCGGGTAACTGGAATAACTCAGATTACCTTTCCTATCGACCAACATCCATGCCAAATGTCACCTCAGCACGCCGCTTCATCCCGTGCTTGTAAGGGATAGGCCGCACAACCGCCAAAGTTTGGCGAGTCTCTCACGGCTCATCGGCCCGCGTGATCAGGGTGACCGAGGGCTGGATCCGCGGGGCCGTGGAAACCGGCTGTCGATGCAATCTGGCAGAGAAAAACGCGTGGGGAAGATGCGGCGACCAGCGCCGCCTGCGAGCGGACTGGACATTCGAGTGCGTTGTCCAATCCTAACGCGGGCCAGTGCCCGCAACCCAAGAATCTGTTTGGCCGAAGGCCTCCGATCACCGTAGCCTGGGGCAACACCCCAGGGCTGACGCCGCGCGTGTGCCTCTGTTGGCCGAAGGCCATATTCATGCGGGCCACGGCGACACGTTGATGTTGGCCTTCGGCCAACACGGTTGCTGTCGTCTCTGGCTCCTGGGGCGTTGCCCCAGGCTACGTTGGTGATGGCCTTCGGCCAACA
>JAVYAJ010000146.1:0-2227 GCA_032229885.1 Candidatus Anammoximicrobium sp.
CGTGACGGCCTTCGGAAACTCGGTGTCGCAAGACCGTTGGCGATCGACATCCGGCTGGCGCGGGGTCTTCACGCTCGGCATCGACGGCTCGCCACACCGGTCCCACCACGGCTTGTTCCGCGCGCTCCCTCAGCCAACGCTCCCTCAGCCAACGCTCCCTCAGCCAACGCTCCCTCGCCCAACCTTCTCTCCGATTCGATTCCTGGATCTCACCCGTCACACCGGCCTTGGCGCGGGCGAACGCGCCGCTTCGGATTCGTCCTTGCCGCTGCTGTGGGACGCGTATCCTTCACGGCCGGGAATGTCGAGCGATGCCTCGCCCGCTGTTACGCCCGAAACTCGCCTCCCCGGCGTGGCCACCATCGACGACGGACCTGGCCGATCCTGCTCAAGCCGGCTTGACGGTCAGCACACGCCCACCGGGCGGGCTCCCGGCGGAACTTGCCAGACCCTCCCGCGGCCGGCGTGTGGTCCGCGAGGGCGATTCCTGCTCACCACTCCGCGGATCACGCCTCCGCCACGGGCAGCAGCCATCTCCGCGAGCTTGTCGATGCCTTGCTGCCATGCCGGAACATCCGACGAAACGACGAGCCACCACGCCACTCCGCCTGCCACCAACTCCCCACGCCACCCCGCCGCCGCGAGCAAGCTCCCGCCCGTTCGCCCCACCCCAAATGCGGCATGGTACTGATGGGCGCTCACGCGCAAGCACGGCTATCCGCCCGTCAAGCAGGAGAAGGCGACGCAAACGGTACTCGGACAAGCCACGCTCCTCTCGGCGGAATGGGCGGCTGCATAAAACGGGTGCCTCACAACAGCATGCCGCAGCCGGCGCGTGACGTCGCCGCAGGGTCCGTGCAAAAGTAAGGCGCCCAACCGCCCGCCTCGACCAGATCCGGCCCTTCAGCCCCAGTGCGAGGATCGACTGCGTGAACCATGTCAACAATTCCCCGCCAAGCTGATGTTCGGTGCGGAATTCCCAAACCTATTTCTCTGCTAGTTTCGGCACGTCGACCTCGCGCCAGTACAGCAACGAGCGAAGCGGGAACGCAAGGACGCCCCACTTCGGATGCGTTGCCAATCAAGCCCAGGCGCCCCAGTTGTGTCCGTACAGCCATTCGCCGCCCGCCGGACCGCGTGTCGGATTATGATGGACTCCGCCGTCTTCGACGTGCCGTCCGTATCGGAACGCGGGCGGGCGTCGTTTTCTTGCGCTCGAGGTTGCGGCGTTGAAGCCGCGGGCGTTTATCGTGCTGGGACTTCTTTTGTTTCTTGTGTCCGGGTCGCCGACGACGTGCAGAACGTTTATGCTCAGCCAGCTTTGGCTCTCCCGGTGGCTTTGGTGTCGTTGGAAAATCGCCTGACCGTCGTCGAGAGTCTCTTTTTCGCCAAGATCAATGTAACCACTCGGAGCCAAGATTCGTCTAACGCGGGCTGTCGCCCGCAACCCAACAGTGTACTGTACAGATTGGTGTACCAGATGGACGCACGATACGGACTAAGACTTCAACGGCCAATAGCACGCGGTCGGGCAGCCGCGTTTGGACGCTGAATCTGTTTGGCCGAAGGCCTCCGATCACCGTGGCCTGGGCCAACGCCCCAGGGCTGACGCCGCGCGCGCCTCTTTTGGCCGAAGGCCATATTCATGCGGGCCGCGGTGACACGTTGATGTTGGCCTTCGGCCAACACGCTTCCTGTCGTCTGTGCTGCGCCACAGTCATCCAATGCCAATTTCACTTAACGCGGGTTAGGGCCAGCAACCCGAAAGTGTGCTGTGCAGACTAATGTACAAGAAGCGCGCATCGTCCGCGCATGATACGAACTAAGACTCTGACGTGCTGAGGAATAACGATATTCCCTTCAACACATCATATAATGTTCATCGCGTCGAGCACGCCCGGGCACTATCTCACCGGACGCGATGCTCAATGAGCGTGATGCTCGACGGATGTGATGCCCATGAACACCACACATAGTCTTCGGCCCATTTCTTCAGCTTGGCAACAGCCACGATCCTGGCTGCGGCTGCAGCGCAGCAATATCCACCAATGCGGTCCGGGGCGTCGGTGGCTGACAACGGCGCTGATGTTTTTCGCCGTGTTGTGTCCGCTTGCGGCGTCTGTGCGTTCTGCCGACGAGAAACCGGCTCCGGCCAGCGGTTTCCTCGAGGCCGGCGTCGGTCGCGTGGATATCACGCCCGAGGAACCGATCTTGCTGAGGGGCTCGC
>JAVYAJ010000147.1:0-22369 GCA_032229885.1 Candidatus Anammoximicrobium sp.
CAGCCGCGCCCGTCAGCGAGTCGTCAGCCGCGCCCGTCAGCGAGTCGTCAGCCGCGCCCGTCAGCGAGTCGTCAGCCATCGGGCTGCGCGACGCGCCGGTCGATCACCGCGCGGCCGCGCTGGCCACAGTCGCTCGTCGCTTTTTCCGAACACTTACCGTCTGCCTCTGCCTGAGCGGCCAGCAGGGCTTCGATCCTCGCGATCTCGTCGCGCAGATGTCGCAGGCCTTCTTCGCGATCTTGCAGCTCCTCGCGCAGCCGGGCGAGCTGCTTGGCGGGATCGTGTTCGATCACATAGCGCATCAGGTTGATCAACAACGCGCTGCGAAACATCCGCTGGCCGGCGCTGCGCAGGCGATAGGCGCGGGCTGCGCGGGCGATTCGGGACAGCCGCAGCACGCGAGCCACGCGAAACAGCCGCAGGAACCCGATCATCGGCACCATGATGATGATCAAGTCGAGCCAGTGTTCGCGACAATAACGCACCTTTTTCGGCGCCACCGAGAACATCACCAGAAACTCGAACGCAAAGGCGAACCAGATCAGGCTTTCGCCGACCCACAGAAAGGCCATCATCGGCCAGTCACGAGCCGCGCCTCGAGCCTGCGCTTGATGATCCAGGGCAACTAGGGGCAACACGGCGAGAGCGACCAGAATCATCGGCAGGTTAAACGCCTTTTCCAGCCGCTGCTGCAGCGGGCGATCCACGCGGCGCCAGCCCAGATTGGGCAGCCAGATCGAGTTGCCGTCGACGTGATCTCGCCCGCCGATCCGCAGCGGCGGGACCAACAAGTACAGGCCATGCCTCCGCCAACCGTAGCCGCGGGTCAGAAATTGGACGAATCCTTCGCCCACGATCACCGCATACAGCAAGCCCAACCATGCGCTGAATCGCCAGACAGACGCGACCGCCATCGCGTCCGGTGTCATGTCCTCGTCTGCCGCGGGCGCACTCGATTCGCCGGGCTGGGGGGCGGCGGGCCGCGGATCGACGGGCGAACGAGTCGGCTGTGTTCCCGATTGGCTCGAGATTCCGCGGACTCCGGCGTGATAGAACTGAGCAAGGCTCGCGACCTCGATCGACGACGAACACAACAGGCCCGCCAGAATCGTGAGGAACGCGAACGATACCCAGAACATGATCGGGCCCGTCCAACGATCTATCGCGGTGATGCGAGCGTCCGATTCTGTTATCGAAGTCTCTGGCATATCATCCATGCTCGACCGTCGTCTCGAACCCGGGCGCGAGCGCCTCGCGCAGCGCGCGTTCCTCGCCGCGCGCAGCTCGCTCCGCGCCGTCGGATGGCGAGGCGAAGCCCTGACTGCTCGCGGCGCGCACGCGCGGCTCGCTCACTGCTGTAGGTAATGCGTCTCCATCGCCGGGCGATACTGCTGCATAAGCTGTTGATAAAAGTCCAGGGGCGGTTGCGCGTCGTCCGGCAGAAAGGATTTGTATGGGTGCGTCTTGGCATACTCGTCGAACTCGCCGCGAATCGTCCGCAGGGTGTCGGGTTGAGTCAACAGGTCCATGGCCGTCGCCGCCATCGCCTTGGCCCCGGCGTTGGCGCCCAGCCAGGCGGTCGAGCCGAAGCCCGAGGTCGTGGTGGACCAATGATGGCCCAGCGCGCCCGTGACGATCCCCGGAAAGCGGATCGTCGCGGTGGGCGCGACCAGCGTCACATCCCCGTGATCGGACGACGCCCCGCCGGTGAACACGGGCGCCGGTTTGCCGAGCGTCCCCACGGCGAGGGGCATTCCGCGTTCTTCCTTGCCCAGCTCTTTCTGCAAGGCGCGGGCAAACGCGTGATCGGCCTCGGTCCAGGCCGGCATGCCCACCAGCTCGATGTTCTTCATCGCCAGCTCCGCCAACGCCTGGTTGTGATGAGACTGGTGGATGGCCGCCAGGACTTGCACATCGGCCAGCTCGGTGCCCGTCGCCAGCGCCGCGCCCTTGGCGCAATTCATCACCCGCTCGTACATCTCCGGCAGATTCGCGTCCGAGTTGCGCAGGAAATACCAGACGCGGGCCCGATCCGGCACGACGTTGGGCGCCTCGCCGCCGTCGACGATCACATAGTGCATCCGCGCCGAGAAGTGCAGGTGCTCGCGGAGATAGTTGGTGGCCACGTTCATGATCTCGACCGCGTCCAACGCGCTGCGCGCATTCCACGGCGCCGCGCCCGCATGGGCCGTCCGGCCGCGAAACGTGAACACCACCGAGTAGACCGCGGTGCCTTCGACGCCGTAAGCAGTCTGGAACCCGGCGCTGGCATGGTTGTTGATCACCGCATCGACGCCCTGGAACAGGCCGGCTCGGATCATGTAGGGGCGGCTGACCAGGATCTCTTCGGCCGGCGAGCCAAACAGTTTGACGGTTCCCGTCAGATGGTGTTTATCGATCGCCTGCTTGACCGCAATCGCGGCGGCTGTTGCGGCCGAGGCCATCAGGTTATGACCGCAGCCGTGCCCGGGCGCGCCGGCTACGACCGGCTCTTGCCGCGGAGTACGGCCTTTTTGCGACAGCGACGCCAGCGCATCGTACTCGACCAGGATTCCGATCACGGGCTGCCCCGAGCCATAGCTGGCGACAAAACAGGTCGGCATGCCGGCCAAGCCCTTCTGCACCGTGAACCCGGCCTGTTCGAGCGTCTGGACCAGCAGCGCCGAAGACCTGTACTCCTGCAGCCCCAACTCGGCGTACGACCAGATCGCATCCGAGATCCGACCGAACCGGGCCACCGTCTCCGGATCGCCCAGCCATTCCAACGCCGTCCGCTTTTCCGGCGTCAGCTCGGCCGCGGCCTGCTCGGTCGGTGCGCCCTCGCCGTCCACCGTTGCGACCAACGCCGGATCAGCTCCGACGGACGCAGCTTGCGGGCTTGCCAGGAACAAGGCCAGAATCAGACCGAGCGCAACCCGTTCGACGGTGCTCATCGTTTCTCCAATCACGTGTGGGTATGGGACCACCTGGATGCGGCATCCGACCGCATGGCGCCGTTTCTCCCATCGCGTGCGAGGATGGGTCTCGCCCAAGCCTACGGACGGCCCCATCAACCGTCAAGTGCCGGAGCTTTCCCAACCCGACGATCACCACCAACCTCGTTACGGCTGCCGCCCGAGACACGCACCCGGCGATCGGTTCATCACCCGTGATCACGGACGATCCTGTCGCGGGCTCGCTCGCCCCGTAAACAAAGCGTTGACGGTCTATCGAACGGAAACCACAATCACAGATGCTCGTGAGTGGGGTTTCGAGCATCGTCCCGGTAGACAGACGCGAGCGGGCGCGGCGCCGGGCGTCTGAGACGGTTGAACCTCGAACATCGCGCGCGGGACTTTTTTTGCACGAAGGGGAGACGCCTGTGACCTATCGGATGAATCCCGGCCTTTTTGTGTCGTGTCCTGTGAGGGAGGTTGGCCGAGCGACGGCGTGTGCAATCTTGACGATTTCGCTCGCGCTCGGTTGCACGACCGCGAGCAGTCGAGCCGCCGAGCCGTCGGTGCTGCGGGTTCCGGCGGCGGCGGGGCCTGTGGCCGTGGCGGTCGAGTCGACGCAGATCGCGGCGGGATCGGCGGACGACTGGGAACTGGTCGAGATCGGTGGCCAGACGCGCGTCGCGGCGCAACTGGCGCCGCGGGTGGCTGCCGACGGAACCGTGGCGGGCGTGGGTTCGTTGGTGCTGGCCGTCATTCCGCCGACCGCCGCTTCGCCCAACTCGCGACACTTCCGCTTGCAACGACGGACGGCAACGGACGTAACCGGGGCGACGGTGTTCAAGTTGATCGAACTCGACCATGCGACGTTGAAAGTTGTCGAGCGGGATAAGCCGGTGCTGGCGTACAACTATGGGACCATCGTCAACCGGCTGGTTCCCGAGACGGATCGCCGCCGGGCGCGGGCGTGCTACGTCCATCCGCTGTGGGGGCTGGACGGAGAGGTGTTGACAGACGACTTTCCCCGCGATCACTATCATCACCATGGTGTGTTCTGGGCCTGGCCGCACGTCGTGGTCGCCGGGCAGGAATACGACCTGTGGACGAATGCGGGCATCGAACAACGGTTTGTCCGCTGGCTGCACCAAGAGACCGGCTCGGTCGCCGCGGTGTTGGGCGTGGAAAACGGCTGGTTCATCGGCCAACGGCGCGTGGCCACCGAACGCGTCTGGATGCGGGCGTTTCCGGCCGGCGGATCCGAGCGGACATTGGATCTGGAGATCTATCTCGTGCCGCTCGTTCCTCTGTCGCTGCAAGGCGTTGGCGGCAAGAGTTACGGAGGGTTGACGGTGCGATTCGCCGTGAAACGCGCCGACGACACGGTGATCACCTCGCCTGTGGGCACGACGCGCGAGGACCTGCTCGAGACGCCTTTGGCGTGGGCCGACTTGACGTCCCGATTCGCCGGCGCGCCGGGGCGCAGCGGGGGCGCGATTTTCATCCATCCGCGGCACCCGAACTTTCCGCCCACGTGGCTCACGCGACATTACGGTCCGTTGTGCATCGGTTGGCCGGGCGTCGATGCTCGGCAGTACGAGCCGGGCCAGCCCCACCGGTTGCCCTACCGGATCTGGATCCACGCCGGAGACCGCACGGAAGAACAATTGCGTACGGCGTACGCGGATTTCACCGCGGCGGTCAACGCGCAGTGGAATGATGCCAGCCGGCCGGACGCCGCCGGGAAATGACGACGGCCGAGAAGGGACGCGGCGACCCATAGCGGCAAATCGCCGCGGAAAATCGCCGCGGCGCGAACGATCGGTCGAAGGTTGATTACGCAGGACGGCGTTCTACGCTGGAGGGACGCGCTCCGTCGCGTCCGGCCAGTTGCGGCCACGCGTGGAGCGTGGCCCTCCAGCGTGGCGTCGACTTGTCTCGAGCGCTGCACGTCGCAGCCGTGTCGATCAGACGAACTTGGTCACGCCGGGGATCGGGATATCGTACTCGCCTTTCGCGTTGGGCTTGATCGGCGGCTCGACGTCGAAGGCGTACCGTTCGAGTTCGACGGAGTGCTGCGAGGTGAGCGCCTTTTCCCAGGTGATCTCCTGGCCCGTATTGCACACGAACTGGGCCAGCAGCGCCAGCATCGTGCTGCCGAACATATATTCGCTGTTGTTGATCGGCGTGCCATTGCGGAGCGAGTCGAACAGAGCCACGTGCTCTTGGTCCGTCATCACGCAGTCCGGACCGTCGTAACGCCACGGATTCTGGCCTTCGATGCGGCAGTGGTTGGCCAGGTAGGCGACGCCTCGCGTCCCGAACACGACGTCGGACACGTCGCTATAGCACCCGTTGTGGTTGCGGCACAGGCCGTACATTCGCGCGCCGTTGGGGTACTCGAAGACGACCGTCTGGTGATCGAACAGATCGCCGTAGCTCGGGCCGAAGCAGTTCGAGCGGCCGCCCATTCCCCAAGCCTTGACGGGCGGCTGGTCGCGCATGACCCACGCGCCTTTGTCGATGCTATGGATCAACTGCTGCAAGATCTGATCGCCGGCCAGCCAGTTGAAGTGGTACCAGTTCTGCAACTGCCACTCCATCTCGGTCCATTGCGGGTTGCGCGGCAAATCGGCCCGATAGGGGCCGACGGCGTACGTCTCTTGGATCGTCACCACATCCCCGATCTGGCCGTCGTGGATCCGCTTGACGGTCTCTTGGACGCCCAAGTGATATCGCCAACACAAACCGGAGACGATCGACAGTCCCTTTTTCCGCGCCTCGTCGCACGTGGCTTTGACGCGGATCAGACCGGGCACGTCCAGCGAATGGGGCTTTTCACAGAAGACGTGCTTGTTGGCCGCCACGGCCGCCTGGAGATAGCGCGGGTGGAAGTGGGACGTACAGGCGATGATCACCACATCCACGCCGCTGTCGATCACTTTCTGGTAGGCGTCGAATCCGACGAAACAGCGGTCGTCGTCGACCGCCACCTGTTCGGGTTTGGCTTTCTTGAGCCGCTGGCGACTGGCCTGGAGCTTGTTCTCGAAGATGTCGCCCATGGCGACCAGCCGAATATCCTGGCCGGCGTTCATCGCGTTTACCGCCGCCCCGGAACCGCGTCCGCCACAGCCGATCAGGCCGACCTTGAATCCGTCGGTTCCCGCCGCGTGGGCGCTGCGAGCCAGGGACAGCCCGCCGACCGTGGTCGCCCCGATCAAGGCGCCAGATTGGGCTAGGAATCCGCGTCGCGAGGTGTGCTGGCTGGAGATCGCGTCGTAAGCCGTGCTCATGCTCTTTCCTTCTGTTGTTGGTGGTCGTCCAAAGTACCCGTTCATGGGGCGTCGTCGGTCGTCGGCGCGCACCGTGCGCCACAACATGTGCGGCGTTGTTCCGCCGATGGCGTGAGGCACGCGCCTGCTACGAGCAGGCAGTGCGCAGGGATCGCGTCGAGCCGGAGAGCTTACGGCCCGCTCGCGCCGTGAACGGTTCCGTCGGCAAAGTCCATCGGCAGCGTCGCCACATCGACGCCGGCTTGAGGCTCGTCGCTTCCGGACCAGGCTGGGTTGTAGTCGTTGTTGGTCAGCAGGTAGTCAGACGGCACGTGCTGCTCGAGCGGCCGCGGCGGCGGCGCAGCCGATTTCCACATCAGTGTAAATCGCGGGCTCTCTTCTTGAAACCAAGCTTCGTTACGATCCATAAAGCCGAAGGTGATCGCCGTCGCCTGACCATCGGCGGGGGTGACGCGCAACAACAGCGTAGAACCTGGATAGAAATTGTCGCGTCCGCGGACGTACAGACGCTTGGCCAGGCCTGCCGCGTCACGCACGCCGGTCCGCGCGATCAGGGCCGCTTCGCTGTCCGTCAGGTAGAGAATGCTGTCTTTGTAGTCGGTGACCAGGTCCAACTGGAAGGGCGCCAGCCAGTCGCTGTTCAAACGGCACAGGTCTTTGTTCGACAGCACAGTCACGTGGCGCAGAGTCAACTCGATCCGAGCATCCAACTGGGTGGGCTGTGTCTGTCGCCCGTGGACCTCGAGCAAGCCGTCCGTCAGCACGATCAGGCATTGCCGCGCGCTGATCCTCAGCGGGATCGCTCGCTCACAGCGGACCAGCGCCGCTTGGCCGCGAATCATGCAATTCGACAGGCCGATGTAGGGCGGAATGGTCCGTTGGACCGGCTCGTCGCCAACGGTCGTCGCCGCTGCGCCGCGTGACGGCGGTCTCGACCATTCCAATACGGACACTCGATCCGGCGGCAACGGACCGTCGTCATTGGCGGGGCCGATGGTTACCAGCGAGTCCTGAAGCTCGAACATCTCGCAGGTCTGCAAGGCAAACAGCGACCAGGCATCCGTGGGCTGGGCGGGCGCTTCGAGCCGAAGTTGGACGCCGGACCACTCCAGCGATCCCCCGTTGATTCGAATCATCCGTCGCTCGTTGGCCAGGTCGTCCAGGCCCGGGCGAAACACGACCACGGGCTGAAAGCCGGGGCCGCTGCGAATTTTCAATTTTGGACACGTAATTTCGAAGGGCTGCTCTTCGCGAACGCCGTTGTAACGGAGTTCGATCGTGTCGATGCCCGAGGCGGCAGCCGCGCGACACGCCGCCGCAAGCGAGCGGGCGATCGTGGCGTCCGCGGGAGGCGGATCGTCCGTGGCGCCGACCAAAATCCTCCGGATCGGCGCGGCCGCCGGTGGCGCGGTCGCCGCGCTGTCGCCCGGCGCCATGCCGCCGTCGGCGGACGCCGCCGCGCCGGGCGCCGCACCCGCGGGCGCCGTTGGGCCCTCATGCACACGCTCGGCGGACGATCCGGCCGCGTCCGCGCTCGAAACGGGCGGCGCTGTCGTGTCATCCGCCCCGCCGCGACCCGCGCGATCGGTGCGCGCGTCGCGCTCGACGGACGAAGCTTCCGCCGAGTCGGGCAATGCCTGATTGGGCGATGCCTGTTTGGGCGGCGGCTGACTGGGCGCCTGTACCGCCGGCGTTGCGTCTGACTGTGGCGCCGTCGTGCGGTCGGCGAGTGGGGCATCGGGCGATCCGTCCGCGGGCGCCGGCGGAGCGGTCGCGTCGACCGTACGGTCGTGAGCCGAAACCGCCTGGTTTGTCGCGTTGGCTGCAGGTTCTGAACCGCGATTCACAGCCGCCGGCTTCGTCGGGGCGGCGCCCTCGGCCGTCGCCGGCGACGATCCGTCGGGCGACGTCGTCTCAGGCCGGCTTGCGCGCGCCCTGCGATGCGCAGTGTTTGGCCTGTGGCCATCGGGCTTGCCCGACGCGCTCGCGGCGGGCTC
This sequence comes from Candidatus Anammoximicrobium sp., assembly GCA_032229885.1. Lineage (GTDB taxonomy): Bacteria > Planctomycetota > Planctomycetia > Pirellulales > Pirellulaceae > Anammoximicrobium. The sequence goes on from JAVYAJ010000147.1 coordinate 8,221, forward strand.
TGAGTCGGGCATGCGTTCGATTTCGTCTTGGAACCAGACCCGTTCGAGCGCCAGGACAGACGCAAACAGCAGCACGATCGGCAGGAGCCAAGGCGTCGCCCGCTCGACGTGCGTCCAGATCGAGCGTGTCGGCCCCGCGCGGACCGGGCCGTCACGGTGGAGATCCGTTAGATTCAGTCGCTCGGCCACCAGATACAGTTCGTCGACCAGTTCGCTGGGTTCTTGAAAACGATCCTTCGGCTGTTTGGCGAGCAACGTATGGATGATCCCCGCGACCTGATCGTCCAGATCAGGACGGATCGAGCGCGGGTCCGGCGGCGGCGCGCTGCTGTGGCTCAGCAACTTCTGCAACAAGGTGCCGTCCGGAAATGGCGGCTGTCCCGTCAGCATGAAATAGAACGTGCAACCCAGCGAATACAGATCGCTGCGGACGTCTGCGTCTCGCGGGTCGCGCGCCTGCTCGGGCGAGATATAGTCGAACGTTCCCAGGGTCACCCCGCTGGCAGTCAGGTCGTTTCGATCGGACTCCATCCGCAGCCGTGCCAGCCCCATGTCCACGAGCTTGGCGTGCCCGTCGGCGGTGACCAGGATATTGGATGGCTTGATGTCGCGATGGACGACGTGGCGCTGCGACGCGTGTTCGAGGGCGTCGGCGATTTGCAGCACATAGCAGATCGCTTCCTCGATCGACAACGGCCCGTTCTTGTCGACCAGATCGCGAATATTCGTGCCCTCGATGAACTCGAAAACGATGTAGTGCTGGCCTCGATCTTCGCCGACGTAATAGACCCGCGCGATGTTCTTATGATCCAGCCGAGCCGCGCTCTGAGCTTCGTTCTCGAAACGCCGCAGCGTGTCCGGTTCGGTTCGGTTTCGCGCCAGGATCTTGACCGCGACGGTTCTCCCAAGCCGCAGGTCGGTGCCTCGAAATACCGACCCCATCCCGCCGCCGCCGACGAATTGTTCGAGCCGGAAATGGCCCAACGTCGCGCCTTCCAACGCCGCATCCGCCGGGTCGCCGTGCACCGCCGGCCCGCCGCTACGGAGTTTGGCGACCGACGAGGCACGATGTGGTGATGCCGCTCGTTGCGAGATCACCGTCAGTTCTTCGGACGTCGCGGCCTCGCCGGACGGGACGCCTTGCCCGGCCTCGGCATGGCTGTTGCGGGCGGCCGGCTGCCGCGCGCGTCCGCCCACGATCTCGACGTGCGACGTTCCATCCGGCTCGCGCGTTGGCGCAGCAGGGCCCGCAGTGGATGGCTCGGTCGAGGGTTGATCAAGCGCGTGGGTGGACATGAAAAAAACTCGAGACGAGATCGCGATTGCCGTAGCCTGCGCGGCTCGGCGCGTCCCGCTGCACGGCAGAACTCAACCTGCCCGTGCCCTGGGCCGGGCAATTCCCGCACGGTCGGTTCCACGCGCAATCAGCATATCAGCATGGCTACGCTACGATTGTACTCTGCGCCGGAAGGCGGATCAATGTTAACCGGGTTAACTTGCCCAACGGAACCGAACGCGGCGCCCGTCTGTGCCGGGCAAACGAGGCGATGCGACGGGCCTCGAGAGAAGCTCGACCGCGAAAACTTCGCATTTCGCGGGGGTTCTTTGAGGCAGCCGCCACGGCGGAACGCGGCGCCGACGCGAGCTCGCGTTGCACAACGCGATGTGGGCTCAGGGCATGGTTTCCAGGACCACGAGCAACGGTCGATGGTCGGAGGCGGCCGGCTCGTCGATTACCTGGCGCTCGACCACGCGGAGCGCGGCGGACGGGCGGAAAAAAACGTAGTCGATCTTCACGCGCGGATGATCTGCCGGCCACGTCGGATCGGGCTGTTCGGCCGTGGCGTCGGTCCAGCCCGCCTGCAAGCTTTTGATCGTCGGGCTGTCGGGGACATCGTTCAAGTCGCCTGCCACGATGGTCCACGCGTTGTCTTTGGTCAAGGCGGCGTCGAGCGTCTGCGCCTGGCGCAGGCGGACCGGCGCTTTGGCGTGCTCCAAATGCGTGCTGACGAACACGATTTCGGGACCGGCCGAGCCGAAGCGGATTCGGGCCGCGACGGCACAGCGAGGCTCGCATCCCGCTTCGAACGGCAGCTCGTGCACGTGGACCTCTCCCACGGGAAAACGCGACAGAATTGCATTGCCGTACTGCCCGCCCGCATAATCCATCGCCTTGCCGAACGCCGCGTGCATTCCGGTCAACTTGCCCAGCTCGGCCGCCTGGGCGACGCCCCCGGCGCGGGTGGTCTGGTTGTCGACCTCCTGAAGCGCGACGACATCGGGCGCCAACCGCTTGATCACGGCGGCCGTTCGTTCGAGATCGATCTGGCGGTCCATCCCCGCGCCGTGCTGGATGTTGTACGTCAGCACACGGATTCGCACCGGCTCGGCGGATCGGCTCGGCGCAGCGACGCAAGCCAGCACGCCGATCGCCAGAATCACACGGACCATCCACGGACGTAGAAGTCTAAGCATGGCAGCACTCCCTACTCGGCGGTTTTCATCGACCCCAATATCTCGCCCTCCGGCCTCGGACAGTCTCCGCGCGACGAACCGCCGACGGCCATCGCGATGGCCAGTGCCGCCGCCGGCCATCGTGATGGCTAGTGCCGACGCCGGCCAGACCTGCCCGCCACTACGCACCGCAGCGACGGCCGGAAACAGCCCGACGGACTGCCGGGCGCGTTCAGTCTAACAGATTCGGCGACGATTCGGGCGTCGCCATTTGCGCGTGTGGCAGGCGCGCGTATACTTGCGGATTCGCGCACTGCGGGTCGGGTCTTGCATGCCGAGGAGCCTTTTCAAGCCATGTCCGAGCTGGACGCCTACGATTATCACCTGCCCCACGAGCTGATCGCCCAGAGTCCGCTGTCGCCACGCAGCGACGCGCGGCTGTTGGTCGTTCGTCGCGACGCCCAGACGCTCGAACATCGCTTTGTGCACAACCTGCCCGAACTGTTGGCCGCCGGCGACGGCCTGGTTCTGAACGACACGCGCGTCATCGCGGCGCGGCTGGCTGGATATCGAACCCGGACGCACGGCCGTTGGGAAGGCCTGTTCTTGGGCAGCGATGGGAATGGCGTCTGGAAGATCCTGTCGCAAACGCGCGGCAAGATGCAAGCGGGAGAAAGCGTGACGCTGCAGGATCGCGCCGGCGCGGATGTCGGCCGGTTGATCCTGCTCGGCCGACTGGATCAGGGGGTCTGGGCCGTACGGCCTGAACAGGGCGCGGACGCGTTGCAGATGCTAGATCGAGCGGGTCGGGTACCGCTGCCTCCGTATATTCGCGATGGCCGGATGCAGGAAGCGGACCGCGAAGCGTATCAGACGGTCTATGCGGAAAAGCCGGGCGCCGTGGCCGCGCCCACCGCCGGCCTGCATTTCACCTCGGCTCTGTTGCAACGCCTGGCGGACGCGCGAATCGAGGTCTGCCGGATCACCCTTCATGTCGGACTGGGCACGTTTCGCCCGATTTCCGCGGCGCGGTTGGACGAGCACCGGATGCACGCGGAATGGGCAAGCGTCGAGGCGCCGACGGTCGCGCGCCTGCGCGCCGTCCGCGCCGCCGCCGGACGGATCGTGGCCGTCGGGACCACGGTCGTCCGAACGCTCGAAACCGCCGCGGCGTCCGGAGAACTGCGGCCTTGGCAAGGCGAGACCGACCTGTTCATCCGGCCTCCGTATCGCTTTCGCGCGATCGACGCGCTGCTGACCAATTTCCACCTGCCCAAGAGCACGCTGCTGGTTTTGGTGCGGGCGTTCGGCGGCGATGAACTGATCCGTCACGCGTACGACGAGGCGATTCGCGAGCGATACCGATTCTATAGCTACGGCGACGCGATGCTGATTCTATAGCGCCGCCGTCGTACGAGTTGGGCGCGGCCTCGTGCACCGCCATCATGCGCTGCCATCATGCGCCGCCGCTGGATGCGTCGCCCGATTTTCGGGACGCATTTTCTATCGCGCCGCGCGGTCGCCGGACGCGACTTGCGGCCGCGGCCAGCTCGACTCGAGCTCGTAAACCTCCAGCGAATGGATGGTGGTTGTGCCGCCGTCGGAAAAGGCCCGAATAGGGCCGATCTCCTCCGCGCGAAACGCCTCGGTCAGGTACACGCGACCGTCGTTGCCGCAGACCTCGAGCGACGATCGGTCGACCAGGACCTGCATCCGAATCCGGCCCTCGACCGGCGCCAGCGGCATGCCCAGCAGCTCGGCTTTGCCCGTCTCGTACCCAATCCGGGCTGGGCCGATCTGCAAGCCGAACGCCGGTGCTGCGCTGATCGCAAATTCGGCGCGAATGTCGAACAGACGGCCGCTCGCGGCGATCGAAGCGGGCGCATCGGGCGAAACCTGCACGTCGCGGAGCGCGTGTCTGCGGCGGTGCAGCCGCTCGATCTCGCGAACGGGCGCAGCGAACAGGCGAATCCCGTCGTCCGTCGTTCGCAACGTCAGGGCGCACGGGAAGGTCATCATCTGGTTGAAGGCCATCCCGTCCATATCGATGCGCCCCCAGCCAATTCCGATTCGCCGCCCGTCGGGCGCGCCCGAGAAGGTCTGAGAAGCGTAATACGCGCCCCAGTGCACCCGATGCTTGCCTTCGTGCTCCGGCGTGAACGTCCGGCCATCGAAGCGGCCGATGGCGTACCGGGCATCGCCGGCAAAGACCACCCAGCGGGTGTTGGTCGGATCGCCATCGACAGGCAGTTCGAAGATTTCCGGGCATTCAAAATACCCTTCCAGGCGGCTCTGCAACTGCCAATCCTTCAGGTTTGACGAGCTGTAAAAGGCGATCGCCCGCGATTGGTCGGCCTCGTCGTACACGGCCATCACCCAGTGACCACCCGGCTCGTACCAGATGACTTTGGGGTCTCGCCCCCGATGCTTCAGCACCGGATTGCCCGCATAATAGGTGAACGTGCGGCCGCGATCGTTGCTGTAGGCGAGCGACTCGCCGCAGCCCGTGTCGGTGAACACGGCCACGATCGCCGGCTGATCGCCCGTCTGAAAACCGGCCGTGTTGCGCTGATCGACCACCGCACTGCCCGAGTAACAATGAGCCACGGCTTGAGTCCACGGATACAGGGCGATCGGCAGTTCGTCCCAATGCACCAAGTCCCTGCTGACCGCATGTCCCCAATGCATATTGCCCCAGCTTACGCCATACGGATTGTGTTGAAAGAATAGGTGATATTCCCCGTCGTGGTACACCATTCCGTTCGGGTCGTTGTTCCAGCCGCGTTTCTGGCTGAAGTGGAACTGGGGCCTGAGCGGCTCGTCGTACAGCGTCGCGGCGCCCTTGATTTCGTCGGTTTGGTCGACCAGACGAAGCCCCCCGCGACCGGGCGTCAGGGCGTTGACTTTCAGCACAGCTTGCCGGCCGCGCCATGATCGGATGTCGATATAAGCCCACCAATCGGGTTCGTTCGGCGCCAGCTCGATGTCGAACACGCGAACCGGCGTTCCGTCGATCACCATCTGCATCCGTCGTTTGGCGGCGCCGTTGGCGACGGGCAAATGGAGATAGTCTCGCTCGAGCACGATCGACCGTACAAGGTCTTGTGGCAGCGCCGCGCGAGCCTGCTGGCTCTGGACGAACTGATCGACATTGATATGTCCCCAACCGCCCGTGTGCCGATCGACGATTTGGACCACGACCGACTTGCCGATCAGCTCGCCTACGTCCCAGGTGTGCCACTGGAGCTGTTCACTGCCGCCGGGCGCCGTATTCGGGCCGGTCGCGGTCCGCACAACCCGGCCGTCGCACAACAGATTGACGCACGTTTCGTCCGCATGGCCACCACCGCCGATCAAAAAATTGAGGAATCGGCGACGGATGACCAGCGGCGGCGAGGTCAACGTTCCCGTCGTTCCGTCGCCTCGATAAAAGGAATTGACCAGTCCGCGCCCTTCAAAGCCTTTGACGGGCATCTGGCCGGGCAGCGTGCCCCGCGCTGGCCCCGAGCCGAACGCTTCGCCTGTGGCGATCCAGTCGCCATAGTCGTCGCCCTCGAAGTCGGCCACCAGGATGTCCGGCTGGTCCGCGCCCCAAGCTGCCGGGCCGATCAAGACCAACATCGCCACAACCGCATAATGTCGCATCGCTGTCTCCACACGAGGCCACTCACTACAACCGCTCCGGAAGCAGCGTCGCCGCGTCCGCAGTGAACCACCAAGTCTCCCGGCGACGCGCTCGATGCCGCCGAACCGTCGTTGCCAAGCCCAGGTTGCCGCCGATCCGTCTCTGACAACATTCGCGAACACGTTCCGTGCGCCTCTCGCGGGGAAAACTCTCCAAGCCCTCACGGATCTCAATCGCGGAACCATAATGACGCACAATTCCTTTGGAAAACAGCCCCGCGCGGCTAAACGCCGTTCGAGAAATACTTGTCCGATATCCCGCACGTTTCCGGCGAGCACGCAGGGCGATGCGGTGCAAAGTGCGACAGTTGTTTCTCGAATGATACTAACCCAAACCGGCTGACATTCCCATTTTCGAGCGGGAGCAAGACACGTCAGATCGAGAGTCCTTACGAAGTTTCGCTCGAAGGCAACCCTGCCGCTCGCGGCCGCCTGTTTCTCCGTGCCTCTGTGGCTCCGTGAGATATTCTTATCCTGGAAGACAACCCGCGCAATCGAGCGGAACGCCGATTCAGAGGTACATGGCCGCCCAGTCGTGCTTAGGCTCTCACGGAGGCGCGGAGACACGGAGCAGGATGCGCAGCTTGTCGTCTGCGATAAACGCTCGCCCGTCGGTGATTGCTGCCCGGCCGAAGGCCGCCAAGTGCATAGGTGTCGTTCGAGAAATACTTGTTTGATATCCCGCGCGCGTTCGGTGAGTAATCAGGGCGATGCGGTGCAAAGTGCGACTGTTTGTTTCTCGAACGATGCTTAGTTCGTCAGGTCACGGGCGCTGGCCCGCGTCAGGGGGGCAATCCGCAACAATCGCGGAAGGAGCTGTTTTGTCCGTTTCTTCGGTGCGACGGGAATTTTTCGATTTTTTCGAAAAAAAACTTGCAAACGCTATTGACATCCGCTCTAATGCTTGTCTGCAACCCGTTGGACGCTGCGGAGTCGCGGTCTCTTCCCCGCCGGCGACGATGGGTTGCGAGGTCCTTTTCGGGTCGCTCGCGCCACGCGCTCTTTTCCTTGCGAGGCCGTTGTGATGCGTACGCTCGGGAGCGCCATCGCCCGCGGATCGTCGAAGAAACCTCGTTCTCGTAAGCGAGGCGTCGATGAACGCAAGCGTCGTAAAGCCCGCCTTCAAGCTCGACGTCAAGCTCGACGTCAGTTGGTCGAGCAGCTCGAGCGGCGAGACCATCCGGGCAGCTTCTTGCTGGCGACGCCGATTCTGCCGTTGGGAGATCGCGCCGATGACGACGATCCGCTAACCCGCCAGTTGCCGCGAAGCAGTTCGACTGACGGGACGGAACGGCCGCTCGGTGCGCGTCCCGGGACGCCTCGTTCTCCGCATCAGCGTCAGGCTCATCAGCATGAGCCTCATCAGCGTCAGCCGCGTCGAACGCCCGTGTTGGCTCGTCCTTCGAGCGACGGTTCTTTTTCCGGTTTTGAACGAATCGATCATCGGCCACAATCGCTCGAAGGCGTTAGCTCTGCGTTGGACTTCGATGCCCTGCAATCCGATCCGGTTCCCTCGATCTTTGATGCTATTTCAACGAATCGAGTCGGTGTTTTCAGCGGGCCTGCCGGCGCTTCGGGAGGTCAAGCTGAAGTCGGGAACGGCTTTGTTTCTTTGCCCGGTCTCGGTGCGACCGGCGCCGGCGGCGCCGCGGGCGATGCCGGACCGCGGCGATCACCCGCTGGCCAGCCTAGCGGTTTCCAGGGCTCCGTTTCAACGCCTGCGCCGCTGACGGATCCGACAGGTGGCCGAGGCGCGGGCGGCGGCGAGGACAGTCCGACAGCCGAGATGGTTGTGGATGAAACGAGCGGCGCAGCCACTCGCGGCGCCGTCGGTTCGTCGCCGACTGAATCGATCGCCCCGGACGCAGGCCCCTTCGCCGTTGCTGACCACGTCGTTGCTGACCTCGCCGTGCCTGACGCCGCCGTGTCGCTCTTGTCCGACGCGCCCGTTGCGGCGACGATCTCTCTGGAAGCCTTTCGGCTCAATGATGCCCAGTTGTTTGTCACGGGAAATGTCGAGATTCCATCTGGAAGTTACGCATCGTTCAACGTCGCGTTTTTTCGTGGCGAGGATGATTCCAGCCTCGGAATCACCAACATGCGGCGCTTTGCCACGGAGTCGACGTTCAATATCATCCTGCCGGACCCGACTGGCGCCTCTTCGATCTGGGCCCAGTTGACCGCGACCGACGCGGGGCAGGTTGCCCGCACGGCTGTCCAGGAGGTGATCGCGGGCCCTGACAGCGATGGCGATGGGATCAGCGATGCAATCGAACGGCGGTTTGCGTCTGGTGGCGACGCCAACGGCGATGGGATTCCCGATTGGCAACAGAACACGGTTGCCATCGTTCCCGATGCTCGTTCGGGCCAGTTTGTGACGCTCGAGTCAGACCGCTACCCTCTGGCCAACGTGCGCCCCGTGCCGATCGTGCAAGATTCTTTTGAATCGCGCAGGCTGCCGTTCGGTTTGTTCGCCTTTGACGTGATCGATGCTGCGCCGGGTGAAATTGCCCAGGTCGATATCACGCTGCCGGCCGAGGTGGAGGCCCATCAATACTTCAAGCAAGACGCTTGGGGCAATCTGGTCCCGTTCTCCTTCAATGGCCAGACCGGAGCCATCGTCGACGGCAATCAAATCCACTTGTTCCTGCAGGATGGGGGGCGGGGTGACGCGGACCGAACTGCCGATGGCGTTATCCGTGATCCGGGAGCGCCGTCCGCCGGGGTCCTGAGCGTCGCGCCGGGCAGGCCACACCCGCTGGATGGCTGGAACGTCGCGCAATACGGCGGCAGCGGCGCGGGCGCGGGGACCGTAGTCGCGGAACACGGCGACCTGGTATTGAAAGAGGGCAACTCGTTCTTGGTCGAAGCGCGTCGCGAGGTCGTGATTCCCAACTATCCGTCGGTGCTCGAGTTGGCTTACCAGGGTGTGTTCGACACGAGCAACGGCTTCATCAACGATGCCTTCGAAGTGGCGCTGTTGGCGGCCGACGGATACAGCGTCGTTCCCACGATCCGCCACGGTCGCGATTCATTCTTCAATCGAACCGAAGGCGAGACGGCGGCGTTGGGCGACCAGACGATCCACCAGCCGGACGTTGGGCCGGGATTGGTCGCCGGCGTCGTCCAACTGGATATCTCCGAGTTGCTTCCCGGCTCGACCTACACGTTGGTCCTGCGGTTGGTCAACAACGACGGGGATGCCGGCACGGAATTTCGGTTGCTGTCCGACCAGCTTGCCCTGAACATGTCGCCGATCGCCGGCGATGAAGGCGGGTCGGTTTCCCTGCTGGCGACGCTGCCGGGCATCGGCACGACCGTTGGCTACGCGGCAACGATCGACTGGGGCGACGGGACGGACGTCGAAGCCGCGTCGTTGGATCTGATCGGCGATACGCTGCGGATAGATGGCGATCACGTCTATGCGGACGACGATACCGAGGACTACGAGGTCACGGTAAAGCTGTTCTACGACAGCGTCGAATTCCTCAGCCAAAGCACGAGCGCCACGATTGAGAACGTCGCGCCGGTGCTGGGCTTCATTCAAGACGTGGCCGTCAATATCGAAGAGCAGCCCGCCGGCCAGGAACGGCGGGTTTCGTTTTCGACGACCTTCAGCGATGTCGGCCTGCTGGACACGCACACGTATCAGATTGATTGGGGCGACGGCACGTCGGCATCGGGCGCGTTGACGACCGTGTCGGGCAGCGGAACGGTCGGGGGTACGAAGGACTATGCCGCCAACGGAACCTACGTGGTAACGGTAACCGTCAGCGACAACGACGGCGGGATTGCCCGGCAGAGTTTTGTCGCCTACGTGTCGGGCGATATCGTCGCGATCTCCGAAGATTCGTATGTCGAGCTTGACCTGGCCGGCCTCGAGGTCGAGGCTGGCTACAACAATGAACTGGGAATGTTCATTACCGAGGACGCTCTCGGCACGATCCGCGACGCCAGTGGCGACCCCTTGCTGCCGGGCGATCCCGGCTACGCCTTCGCGGCGATCACCCATTCCAGCAGCCGCGTGATCCTGCCTCGGGCGTACATGGCCGAGACCAAAAACATGTCCGGTCCATCGCGCGAGGCGAGGAATTACCGGATTTTGGTCGAGGAAGGCTCGTTCGTCGCCTTTTACGCGATCCAGGATCAAACGACCGAGTGGTGGATCGCCAACAACCCCAACAACGTCATCAATCCATCCAACTACAAACAAGTCGCCTTCTTTACCGCTCGCGAGGCCAATCCGGACGACGGGTATTCCCACTTCCGCATCAGCACCTTGCCCGACGGGGGGTTGCGGTACGGACACGAAGATCTGCTGCGAGGGATCTACAACGTCCCTGGGCAGAACTCGGATGAGGATTACGACGATCTGAATTTCACGATTCGGATCAACCCTATCTCGCAGTCCTCGACGCCGAAGTTCTATGTCGACAACGGCGCCGCGGATAGCCAATTGTTCTTCTACAACGAACAAGGGCATGCGGTTCAGGGCGCCCAAGAGCTGGCGTCCGCCAACAGCCACTCGATGGGCTTGACCAGCGATTATCAGGGCGCTTCGGTCTGGGCGATCGATCAAAACCGCTCGATCTACCAGTACACGTACGATCCCGAACAACATGATCTGGCGTCGGCGGCGGTCTGGACCCCTAAGACCGCCACGGGCGGCAATCTGGTCGAGCCGACCGACATCGGGACCGATGGCGACGGGATTTGGGTTGTCGACAAGAACGGCGCCAGCAGCCGCATCTACTACTATGCGAGCGCTGCCTCGATCACGCCCAGCGGCGACGTGGACGCGACGTCGTCTTTCGCTCTGCACAACCAAAACACGGATCCCAGCGGTCTGGCGGTCGACGACCAACGGGCTTTCGTCACGGACCTTTCCCGACGCGAGATGTTCGTCTACTCGCGGGCGACCGGCGCCTACCTCGGCCGATGGAGCCTCGATCCGGGCAACACCACGCCGACCGACGTGACAACCGAACCGACCGGGCCGGGCACGTTCAGCAATCATCTGTACGTCGTGGACAAAAGCCGCGGCGAGGTGTTCGTTTACCCCAATTCGACCGGGTGGATCGACAACGGCAATGCAACGAACGCCACCCTGTTGCCGAAGAATTCGACCTGGAAATATCTGGTGACCAATCAGGCCCCGGCGGCTGATTGGCGCACGGCTGCGTATGACGCCTCGGGTTGGGCGACGGGACAAGCCCCGCTTGGGTATGGCACGACCGTCGACACGGAAATCGGTTTTGGCGGCAATGCCAACAACAAGAACCGCACCACCTATTTTCGCACCGAGTTCAATGTCACGGAGGAAGATTACAGCGGTGTGACGCTGTCCTTGCGCCGGGACGATGGGGCCGTGGTTTATATCAACGGCGTCGAAGTGGCCCGCCACAATATGCCGTTCGGCGACGTGGACTACGACACGGCGAGCCGGGGAAACAACACCGATGTCACGTCCTACCACAACATCAAGATCAGTCCCGCCGCGCTGGCGTATGGCGACAATGTGATCGCGGTGGAGATTCACAAGTGGACAACCAGCGGTTCGTCCAGCAATCAGTTGATCATGGACGCGGAGTTGAAAACGTATGTCGCTCCGTTCCGCACGGCTTCGACGGTCTTTTCCCTGCAAGTCGAAAAGCAGGCCAATGGCGACACCATCTCGCTGAATCCGCTGCCCGAAGGGATCGCCGACCCTCCGGACGTGCAGGTGTTTGCCCCGGCGGCCGATTCCACCGTCGCCTCGGGCGCGACCTTGCTGGTCACCGGCCAGGCGCTGCCGGACACGGCCCCCGTCAGCGCGATAACGGTCAATGGCCGTCCGGTCGACGCGATCGATGCGTCCGGTAATTTCTTTGCCGCGATCCACGCTGCGTCCGGACCGCAGACGGTGCAGGTCGTCGCGCGGGATCTGGCCCAGGCGTCGTCGTCCGTCCAAGTCGCCTTCGCCGAGGTCGAGCGACAGGCGCGGGACGGGATTGATTTTTCGGTTGTTCATCCGGCCGCGTCCGTGGGTGTCTCGGCAGAGTACGCGCAGACCTCGTTTAACGAACGCACCGATTCGCTGTACGCCGACGCGCGTTTGGTCAATGGCGGCACGTTTTCGCTGCGAGGGCCTGTTTTGGTGGGGATCACGAACATCAGCCACCCGCTGGTCAGCTTCGCCGGCGGGGATGGATTTACGCCGGGCGGAATCCCCTATCTGGACGTAACCGATTTCATCAGCGAGGGAGAACTGGGTCCGGGCGCCAACAGCGATGTTTTCTCGCTGCGATTTCACAATCCCCAGCGCGTGCCATTCACTTATGACTTGGTCCTGTTCGGCGCCGCCAACCGGCCCCCGGCGTTCGTCACGCCACCGCGAGTCGAGGTGGTTGCCGGCAAGTTGTACGATTACGCCTCGGATGCGTTTGACCCGGATGGCGACGCGCTGACGTATCGGCTGGCGATCGGACCGGAGGATATGACGATCGATCCCCAGACCGGGGCAATCGATTGGCAAACCGGATCCGGCGACGCGGGCAACCATTCCGTGTTGATCGAGGCTTCCGATGGGCGCGGCGGGGTTGGCCAGCAACGATTTGTGATCAGCGTCCTGGACCAGGCGGCGAATCGCCCGCCCCGCTTCGTTTCTACGCCGGTGATCGATGCCTATGTGAATCAAGAGTATCAGTACCCGTCATTGGCAATCGACCCGGACGACGACGACTTGACGTATTCGCTGATCGATGGTCCCTCGGGAATGACGATCGACGCGGAAACGGGCGAGATCGTCTGGACTCCGCCGCCGGAATTGGTGGGACAAACAGTCGGCGTGACCATCCAAGCGGACGACGGCCACAGTTCCGGCAGCGCTGGCGTCGCCGAACAAACCTACTTGATTTACGTTCATCCACAACCGGGAAATGCGCCTCCGGTCATCATCAGCCGTCCTCGTTTGACCCACGTGACGCCCGACTTTGTCGGCCCCGCGTCGGGCGACGTCGAGCCGCTGGTCATCAATTTGGAATTGGGCGAAGGGCAAATCCACTCTCAAACCGTGTCGATCACGTTGCCGCCGCCGGGATCCGGGGGTGGCTCGGGATTCGCGGACATCATCCTGATCGTCGATGAATCCGGTTCGATGATGGAACACGCTTGGATCGCCGACATGGTCCAAGACCTGGATGATGCCCTGTTGGACGTCGGGATCGGGACCGCGACGGGATTCGAGAATCGGTTTGGCTTGGTTGGTTTCGGCGCCTACAATCCCGCCCCTCGTTCGATCCCGGTCGGCGCTGGCAACGCGCTTTTCGGCGGCAGTCAAGATCTGGCTGCTAAAGTCAATCAACTGGATGTTTCCGGCGGTACCGAAGACGGATACGCCGGAATCATGTTCGCGCTTTCCAATTATACGTTCCGCGAAGACGCGGCAGTGAATCTGATTCTGCTGACCGACGAGGACCGGGATGGCATCAATTGGGGAGGCGGGCAGACGTACCAGGATGTGTTGGACGAGCTGGACCAGTACGGCGCGATGTTGAATGTCATCGTCGACGCCCAATTCGCGATACCACCGAGGCTGGTCGCGAGATTAGGCGGCTCGGCGACACTCAACGCGGGAAACAACCTGTCGCTGAACACCAGCGGAACCGCGGCGCCGTCCGGTCGCACCATCGCCAGTTATAGTTGGGATTTGGACGGTGATGGAACTTTTGGCGATGGCAGCTACACCGCCAGTTCGCTGAATATTCCTTGGGCGACCCTGGCCAGCAACTACGGCTTTGAACCGGAGGGCAGCTACGTCGTGGCGGTGAAAGTCACCGATAACATGGGCGCCTCGGATGTGGCCACGTTTGCCGTGAACGTCCGCCACACCAGCCTGCCCGAAGCGCGGATCGGCGGCGACGCCACGATCTCGGTCGGAAACAGTCTCTCGCTGAATGCCTTCGGATCGAACGATCCCGATGGCGGCTCGATCACCGCCTATACCTGGGATCTGGACGACGATGGTGTCTTC
>JAVYAJ010000148.1:0-34261 GCA_032229885.1 Candidatus Anammoximicrobium sp.
AAAGGCCGCCAAATCGCTACCGCCCTACTGAAAGCACAAGATGTAACCCTTCAACAACTTAACGCTGTCGCTGCCTAAAAACATTGTCACATTCTTCGCGATGTTTGAGGTTAGTAGTATAGAGGTGCGGATCAATCGACAGCCGCTTCAGCAATGCGTCACGTTCCATGCCCATCTCCCTTTTTCGTCTGATCCGTTTCTCCTCTACTACTCCTCTTCATCCTCATCCTCCGCCTGCTCCCCCTCTCCTCGAACCCCGCCAGCTTCAACTGCGGCTCCACTTTGGGTGGCTTCCTTCTTTGGCTAGGACGTCTGAGTTAAGACTTGAAAGTTCTCAGGTTCGAGGAGGCGGTGCAGTTTTGCTTCCCGTTGCAAGAAACCCGTGACTGCGACCGCATTGCCGTCTCGATGGGCGTCACACGCAAGTACGTAAGCATCGCGGTCTAGCACAAGCTGGACGCGAGTGGACCGACCGCCCAAGTTGGTACGAAGGGTGACAGTGCCCTCGAAGTTGTTAACTAACGATGCGTCGGCCTTGAGACTCACAACGACACCTTCGAGGCGGGCACGTCGCGTCGAGGGTAATTCTCGCAGTTTGCGGCCGGCTTCCTGAATGATCGAGAATGCAGTCTGGGAGAAGGAGACTTTGTGCGGAATACTCGAAATGACCTTGGGACGGTTTCGGGACCAGCTCATGTGAATCTGTAAGGTCGCCTGGTCCCCACCGGGCTTCATCGAGGCGATTGCCTCACAGAGATTCGCACTGACCCCACGGTTGACTCCACCGAGGATCGAGTCGTAGTTCCCCGTGTGAATCGCTCCGTGAATGTGGTCTAGCGCCACCATTAGGCGAAGCGTGGTTTTGCGTGGAAACGGCTCGGTGTCAAGGAGGTGTTGCAGGGAATCTCCTGGGAACATCTCGATTTGCCGCTCAACTTGCGGAGGGATCGGCGTCATGATCGTGGCAATGAAACTGCCTCGCTCAGTTTGGCCGAGCTGACATGTTTCCAGGAGGTCAAGAGACTCCCTGTACGCTTGCCGTGGATAGTAAGCTTGTGGCTGATGAGCGCTGCACGCGGCTGCCGTCAGCAGTCCCCTCCCACCTTCGATAAGACGTATGCCCTCTGCAAGGGGCAGCGATCCCAGGGTCGCATTGGGAGCGCTGACCTGCAATCGAAGTACGTCGGCAGGGGGTGAAGACAAGTCGGCGAGTACCTGCGATGCTTTTCGTTGCTCGACGGCTGCCAACATCTGAACGATGTCACTCATGCGCTCGACGTAGTCAGCTAAGTCCCGCCGAGCAGGGAGCAGCGCCTCCGCGTCTGAAATGCCGGGATATGTATAAAGGTTTCGGTGCGATGTAGACGACGCTTCGTCTCTTTTCCAGCCGTGGCTGGCCAAATAGAGCTGCACATCCTCCGAACGTAGCGCCGCGAGCTGATCGAAGGGCAGGTACGTCGTGTTGCTCATAATGGCTCCCTTCTGGAGACCTTTTCCATTAACTCACGCAAACCGGCGACCGTGAACTGCTGATTACGTGGTAGATGGACGGTTACGGAATCCACGTTTTCTGTCTCTGGCTTTCCGAGCAGCGTGCTCCAGTATGCGCAGCGGCGAGAGATCATTTCATCTTCCGTTTGTACCAGCCAACGATCCTCTTCTTCTGGCAGAAGCAGCACGACCAGCAATCTCGGAACCAGAGACTCTTCGCGGAGGTCGTTGTAGTTCTTCAGAGGAAGGACGATGGAAAGATGGTTGGCCCTGAGCACGGGCTTAGCGGTGGCTTTGAGCTGAATGTCGATTTTCGGCGAACGAAGCACAGCTTTGTTGTGGACCCTTCCACGAGCCGCAAGTTGAACGTCAATGCTATCGTCATCGATGTGGATGACCTGACAAGCATAGCCGGCCCGTGCAGCAACGGCGTGTACATACGCAACACTGAGCTGTTCTTTTTGCTCGTTCTCGGTCATCGCTCACATTCTCCTGTGGTGCGTACTACTTCTTCGCCACCAAGTTCCGCAGGGCCTTCTGCGCCCGCCGGCTCTGGCGGTTCTCGGTCTCGTTGCTGGACCAGTAGTACGCCTCCTCCGCGGTCATGCCGCGGAAGTGTTCCGATACGTGTGTCATGCGCGAGGTCTTGCGAAGCGGCTTGACGGCCAGCACGAGCAGCCCCCGGCAGCCCCCCAGTTCCTCGGACAGCGCGAACGGGGCCGCGCGATCGCGGGCGAGATCGGTCGGCCGATAGCCGGCCTGTTTCGTCGTGGCGAACACCTGATCGGCGACCAGAAACAGGACGTTGTTCTTGTACGTGCGGTATTCCTCCATGCTGCCCTTGTGCTCGAACAGCTTCAGCACCAAGTCGGGGGGCGTGGCGGCCTCGATGGCCGTAACATTGGCGGCGTCGTAGTGGATGACGGCGAGCTTGGGCGCCCGTGCGTCGTCGTCCAGCGCGGCCGCCTCGGCGGGGAAATATTCCGGCTCGAACGTGCCCTTTTTCCAGATTTTCTTGATCCGTTCGTCCAGCTCGGTCTTGGCCTTGATCCTGCCGACCATGCTCATTTCGTCGTCGATGATCTTGCGGGGCGCCGGCTCCGGCTTGAAGCGATAGCGGTGTCCGTCGTAGTCGAAATACCCGCAGCAATCGACCAGCCGCTGGGTGGCCTTGTCCACGAGCGACGGATCATCGCCGGGTTGCAGCACGGCCAGCCGCAAGTCGGCCGGGTCGGCGCCGCTCTGGCCGGTCTGGACCAGGCTGTGCAGAAAGACGGTCGTCGCGATCCGCTGGCCGTAGGGCGGGCGACCGGCCGCGCGGTAGTCGGCATCCAGCGTCTGGGCATGGGCAGGCGATCCCTTCACCGGGCTGGCGATGTCGGCCTCGATGACCTGCTTGTACTGCGGTCGATCCAACCGGCTGGTGAGATCGTTGGCCGTGCGATCATCGGCCAGATCCACGCAGAACGGAGCGATCAGGCAACAGTCCGACGGCCTGTCCTCCCACAGCTTGCGGATCGTCTGCGCCAGGATGCGCAGTACGCCGCGGGTTCGCTGAAAGTTGGGGATCGTCGAAAGTCTTGCGGTTCAACGTAGTCAGCAACTCGGGGTGAAACGGATAATCTTTGGCGATGTCGTCGCTGTATTCAGAGCGGGTCGCTCGCGACGGGAGATCGACGTTCTGGCTGACCATCCGACCGAAGTACTCGGCATAGCTGGCGGCGACCGCCTGGGCCGCTTTCTTGTCGACGGCAGAGAACATTCGGTGGCTGACGACAGCGCTGATCTCGTCCTCGGCCGTAGGCGTCAGGACGTGTTCCGAGCGTGCGGAAACGCTCTTGGATTCCGCCAGCGCCTCGCGGACCTGATCCGACTCTTTCCCGAACGCATCCCCCGAGTCGGCCAGCGTATAAACGAGAACCGTGCGCCGGCTCTCGGAGGCGAATTTCATCAGCGACATGAGAAAGGCCACGGTCTGTTCCGCCAGAGTGGTCTTGCCCACCCGGACGCCGCTGCTGACCCGCAGATACTGGCCGATCTCGTCGATCATGATCAAAGCCGGTTCGTCGCCGATCAGCTTTTCCCACGGCTGCGTGCTGGGGGCCGTGCGTCCCTCGTCGCTCTTGCGAACCAGCTCGTAGGCCGCCGTGCCGCCTTTGGCGCCGCCCGTGCGATGGCCGAGTTGGTAGGCGAGCTCGCCCCAGAGCGTATAGGTGCGCACGTCGCCGTGATCCACGCCGTCCGCAACGCCGGTATCCGGCCCCACGATGCCCGCGATCTTCTCGATGGGCCGGCTGGGCAAGATGTCCTTGCCGACGAACCCCTTGACCACTTTGGCGTCCAAATCGCCGCAACAGACGTGGTACAGGCCGATCAAGTTGTGCGTCTTGCCGCCGCCGAAGTTCGTTTCCAGGCGGATCACCGAGGCGCTGTCCGCACGCTTGCCAGAAATGCGCCCCAGCGCCTCGCCCAGCAGCGACATCAGTCCTTTGGTGGCGTACGTGTTGGCAAAGAAGGTCTCGGCATCGCCGTACACGGCGTCGGCCGTCCCTCGCAGAACTTTGGTCAACGAGGCGGCGAACTGCTGTTCTTTCAGCTCGCCCGTCAGCACTTCCGGGCGGGGCGTGCACGCATCGAAGATCGTCTTCATGGCATGTCTCGTGTCATCGCCTGGATTTGAGGTCAGAACTGGACGGCTCTTCAATCGATCGGAGCAGGTTCGTCAGATCCTCGCGCCGGTACAGTCGATGCTTGTTGACGGGATGGCGGAACTCCGGGATTTTCCCAGCGGCGCCCCACGCCCGCACGGTGTTGGGGGCCACACCGAGGATCTCGGCTGCCTTTCGGACTCGAACGTAGGTTTCGCGGATGCCGATAACTGCCGCCCGTTGTTGGGGATAGCCGTTGGTCACGCAGATCTTAGCAAGTCGTGCACGTGCAGGTAACTGCTCGGTCGCGAAAAGACACGGCATACGTCGACATCCGACGGATTGAGCTAGTCGAGCTGACCGGCCGAAGCGCGACGCGCCTTGGCGGGCGATCCGCCGTTATGCGAAAAGGCGGTTGCCTGCACGGAGCTCTGGCCGTCATCTGATCCCTGAATGCGCTGGCCACGCCAGACAGCTCGGCCATTCTTGCGCCAACGCCAGGAATCAGAACTGATGGGACAGGCAAGTCGTCCCAGATTCCCAGGGGAACAACCCGGGCACGCGTTCATGGCGATCGGAACGGCTGGGCGGCGAGCACAAGGAAGTGCGCCGTCCTTGGAGGGACGCGCTCCGTCGCGTCCGTTGTGTTTCGTCACGATCCGCTCGGTTGCGGCCACGACGGAGCTTGGCCCTGCGTCGCTGCGTATGTTTCTCTCGAAAGATGCATTCCAGGCTGATAAACCAGGGCGTTGTCCAAGCGGGGTTTTCGGGTTGTCAGCCTCGTCAGCGTGCGGGGTTTTCGGCGGTTCGCAAACCACGGCCGCCCTCATATTCAGTCTTGACAGCGCAACACGGCGCAGTCCGCGTGTTGAATGCAGGCGGCGAATGGATGTCTTCGGGCATTACGCCTGTACAACGTGCGCGCATCTGGTTCGCCGGTGGACCGCGGCGTCATCGGGGCGGGCTCGGGCGGACGCCTCAGGCCCGGGGGTGGAATTGGCGGTGGACTTTCTTGAGCCGCGACTGGTCGACGTGCGTGTAGATCTGGGTCGTCTGGATGCTGGCGTGGCCGAGCATCTCTTGGACTTGGCGCAAATCGGCGCCGCCGGCCAGCAGGTGGGTCGCAAAGCTATGGCGGAGCGTGTGGGGGCTGATGGTCGGTGGAACGCCTGCGCGGACGGCGTATTTCTTTACCACTTCCCAGATCGCTTCGCGGCGCAGGCGGCGGCCGCGGCGAGACAGCAGCAGCCAGTCGGGCGGGGTTGCGGCCGCGGCGGCAAGCTGCGGTCGCTCGTGCTCCAGATACGCCTGGACGGCCGTTTTCGCCGCCTGGCCCAGTGGCGTCAACCGCTGTTTGCTGCCCTTGCCTTGGCATAGACAGTAATTCTCGGCCAGATGCAAGTCCGGCAAGCGCAGTTGCGACAATTCCGAGGCGCGACAGCCCGTGGCGTACAGCAGTTCGAGCAGCGCGCGATCCCGGTACGGAAACGGATCATACGGGCGCGGCGCCTCGAGAAACCGTTGGACCATGCCGGGAGACAGGACGTGCGGAACCCGCTCCCACAGTTTTTGGCTGCCGAGCAGCTCGGCCAGGTTGTGCTGCAGAATGCCTTCGAGCTGCAGGTAACGAAAGAACATCCGCAGGCCGACGATGTGCCGCGCGATGCTCGATGGGGCCAAGTTCTGCTGGTGGAGCCAGCCGACGAAATCCGACAGCTCGCGAATTCCCAATTCGGGAATCGGTTTGCCGACATCCGACAGCCATTGCTGGAACCGTCGCACGTCGCGTTGGTAGGCGGCCGCCGTGTTCTCGGCCAGGTGGCACTCGCTGCGCACGTAATCGAGAAACGCGGCCGCCCAGCGCACCGCGGAATCGCCCTGGATCTTGGGCTTGACGACCTTCAACTTGGGTCGAGGCTTGCTAATGGCCATCCGAATGGGCTCCCCCCCCCGAGACGTCCGCCGGCGCTTGTCCGCGGCCCCTGGCGGATCTACTGTCGATTTCGGACAATGGCCCGCGCCGTCATCAGGCGTTTGTCGTGCGGGCCGCGACAGGCTGCGGCGGCCCGCGGCGTCGCGTTCGGTTGTGTCGGATATGCGGTCGCGAGCCACGGGGCGCGAGTTCGGGCCTTGGGCGTCCCTGGGACATTCGATCCATGCAAGACGTGATCGTCGAAAAACCGTATACGTTCATCTCGCCGTCGCGAAGCCCGTTTTGGCCGTGGTTATTCCAGGCGTTGCGGCTGTACGAGCCTCATCTGCGCAAGCGCGAAGGCGTCGTCGCCCACGAGTGCCGCCACGTGGATCGGCTGCGTCAATCGCTGGCGGCGGGCCACGGCATCCTATTGACGCCCAATCACTGTCGCACGGCCGATCCGCTGGCGCTGGGCTTTCTGGCGCGCGAGGCCGGCACGCACCTGTACTGCATGGCCAGTTGGCATCTGTTTCATCAGGATTGGCTGTCGGCGTGGGCGCTGCCTCGGATGGGCGCGTTCAGCGTGAACCGCGAGGGCATCGATCGGCAGGCCATCAACACGGCGATGGACATTCTGGAGACGGCCGAGCGTCCGTTGGTGGTGTTCCCCGAAGGCGCCGTGTCGCGGAACAACGATCGGCTGCACGCCCTGTTGGACATCTCGTTTCTCGCTCGCGGGGCGGCCAAGAAGCGGGCCAAGCTCGGCGCCGGCGGCCGCGTGGTTATTCATCCCGTGGCGCTGAAGTACCTGTTCGGCGGCGATGTCGAACGGCAGGGTGATCAGGTTTTGACGCAGATCGAACGGCGGCTGTCCTGGCGGCCGCAGCGACACCTGCCTCTGTTGGAGCGGGTCGGCAAAGCCGGACGTGCGCTGCTGTGCCTCAAGGAACTCGAATACTTCGGCCACAGCCAGACGGGTTCGCTGGCCGGGCGGTTGACGGGCCTGATCGACCGCCTGTTGGGGCCGCTCGAGGCCGAGTGGCTCGGCGCGCCGCGCTCCGGGCCGGTCGTGCCGCGGATCAAGGCCTTGCGGATGAAAGTGCTGCCGGAGATGATCGAAGGCAAGGTCGACGACGCCGAGCGTCGGCGCCGCTGGGAACAACTGGCGGACATGTACCTGGCTCAACAGTTATCCTATTACCCGCCGGACTACTGGACCGAATATCCGTCGCTCGACCGCGTGCTCGAATTGATCGAACGCTTGGAAGAAGACTTGACGGATCGCGTGACCGTTCACGGTGGGCTGCGCGTCGTGATCGAGGTCGGCGAGGCGATCGAGGTGGGCGTCGAGCGGGACCGGTCGGCGGACGTAGACCCGCTGATGCGTCAGATGGAAGAGTCGCTGCAGGGCATGTTGGATCGGTTGGCCCGCGAGTCCCCGGAGTATCGACCGCGGCGCGCCAGTTGACCACGCGGGTCGGTTTGCGGTACGCTGTATCTACTGCGAAGATATCTATCCGGCGGCCCCGGCGCACGCGAGCGCACGAAGACTGAGGTCCGTGCGGCAGAGACAGACTGAAGTCCGTCCGACATGGTTCCATCTCGGGCCGCGCGAGCCAGCGGACGAGGATCTCCAACACCAGGGGTTGTAGTCGAGATCAAAGAACGAAAGGAGAGCTGTTTCGATGTCGACCTCCGCAGCCGAACGAACCAATGCTCCGTCGCCCGCCACCGGCGACGATGTGGACATCGCGCGTTTTCTGCACCAGCATCGCGAATTGGAGGTTGACAAGTACTTTCGGGCGCTGGTCAAGCTCGAGGGCAGCGACTTGCACATGAAAGTCGGGCGGCCGCCGATGGTCCGCATCCGCAACGAACTGCGCCCGCTGTCGCGACCGCCGATCGAAGACGAAGAGATGACCCGGCTGCTGGTGCCGATGATGGACGCCCGCAATCGGCAGATCTTCGAGGACGAGGGCGGCGCGGACTTTGCCCACACCTGCGACGTCGACGGCGTGACGTGGCGATTCCGCGTGAATCTGCTGCGTCAACTGGGCCACATGGGATTGGTCGCCCGCCGGGTGAACAACCGGATTCCCGATTTCAAGGGGTTGTTTCTGCCGCCTTCGATCGAACAGCTCTGCAACTATGACCAGGGCATGGTCTTGCTGGCGGGCGTGACTGGTTCGGGCAAGAGCACGACGATCGCCTCGATGCTGAACTATGTGAACCAGCGCGAGCGCGTGCATATCCTGACGCTCGAGGATCCGATCGAGTTCGTGTTCACCGAGGACAAGGCTCTGATCAACCAGCGCGAGATCGGGATGGACGTCAAGGACTTTAAGATCGCGATGAAGCACGCGGTCCGCGAAGATCCCGACATCATGCTGGTCGGCGAGATGCGCGACGAAGAGACGTTTATGACGGCGATCCACGCGGCCGAGACCGGGCACTTGGTGTTCGGAACGATTCACGCCAGTTCGGCCGCGTCGACGATCGGACGCATCCTGGACTTGTTCCCGGAACAGATGCACGGCGCGATTCGCAGCGCGATCGCCTTCAACATGAAGGGCATCGTCGCTCAAAAATTACTGAAGTCGATCAAACCCGGCGTCGCCCGCGTGCCCACCGTCGAGATCATGTTCTTTACGACCATGATCCAAAAGCTGGTCCTGGAAAGCCAGGATCACAAACTGCCCGACGCGATCCGGATCGGCGCCGAGGACGGCATGCAGGACTTTACGATGAGCCTGAAAGGCCTGCTGGACGACGAGTTGATCGATCGGCCCACGGCGTTTTCGGTGGCGCCGAATCCGGACGCCCTGAAAATGGCGATCAAAGGCATCGAGGCCAAAGCGTCCGCGATGCTGTGACGTGGGCCGGGCTGCGCGGCGTCCCGACGCGCGGCCGGCGCACGGTGTTGAATCACGAACCCCAGCTTGAGGCTTTTCTCGCGATGATCTTTTTCAGACGGAAGAAAGTCGTCACCGAACCGGAGATCAACCTGGACGCCCTGGGCGGGTCGGGGCCGGAGAACCAACAGCGAGAGATCGCCTCGCGACAGCTCGAACACATCGTGCCCGCCAAAGAGCTGGTGTTCGATGCGATCGTCAAAGGCGCCGAGAAAGTCATGCTGGACTTTACGCGCGACGCAGTCGCGGGCCAGTATCTGATCGACGGCGTGTGGCATGGGATCGATGCGCGCGATCGCGCCACCGGCGATGGCTTGCTGGCGGTGCTGAAAACCTTGGCCGGATTGAAGGTCGAAGATCGCAAGAACCGCCAGGAAGGCCGGTTTCAGGTCGAGCACCGGATCACCAGGGCCAAGTTCACGGGCACTCTGACGACGCAGGGCGTCAAGACGGGCGAACGGGCGATCATCGATCTGGTGGCCAAGAAACGCAAGGTCATGAAGACGCTGGACGATCTGGGGATGCGTGAGGCCACCCAAGAGCGATTGCTCGATCACATGCGCGCGCCGCAAGGTTTGGTGCTGATCGCCGCGCCGCCGGCCAACGGCTTTACGGCCACCTGGAACGTGGCGTTGCGGGCCACGGACCGCATGCTGCGTGATTTTCTCGGCGTCGAAGATCCGGCCAAGCACGAGACGGACGTAGAGAACATCAAGATCGAGACGTTCGACGGCGCCGGGGGCCAGTCGCCGCACGAGATACTGCCCAAGCTGATGCTGACCCAGCCCGAGGTGATCGTGTTCTCGGATTTGTGCAACGGGCCGACGGTCGACAAGCTGTGCGAGTTGGCCAACGATTCGCGGGAAGGCAAGTTGGTGATCGCCGGGATCCGCGCCCGCGACGCCTGTGAAGCGCTGCTCCGCGTGTTGATGCTGAAGGCCGCGGCCAAAGAGTTCGCCCAGGCCGTGCGCGCGGTGTTGTGCGTGCGCCTGGTCCGCAAGTTGAACGACACCTGCAAGCAGCCGTACACGCCGCCGCCCCAACTGTTGAGCAAGCTCGGGATTCCCGCCGGGCGCGTCAAGGTCTTGTACAAGGAGTGGACGCCGCCTCCGCCGCCCACCCCCGAGGAAGAGAAGGAGATTCGAAAACGCAAGGCCAAACTGCCGCCGACGGCGTGCCAACTGTGCGAGCAGGTGGGGACGCTGTGCCACGGGCTCGGCTACGTCGGCCGCACGGGCATTTTCGAGTTGCTGGACGTCAACGATCAGATCCGCGAAGCGCTGGTCAAGCAGCCGAAACTCGAGGTGCTGCAGACGCTGGCCCGCGCCAGCGGCCATCGCAGTCTGCAGGACGAAGGGATCCTGCTGGTCGCGCAGGGCGTGACTTCGTTGACCGAGCTTCAACGGGTGCTGAAATGAGGGCGCACTGGAATGGTGTCTCCGGCGGATGCCCCGGGCGCGGCGCCGAGACCGCGCGAGGCGGTCGCGCCAAGCAATCGGGGGCGAGGCGTGCGAGGAGGCGCGAGGAGGGAATGGACCGCGCCTCGCTTAGGCGCCGGGCGACGAACGCCAGCCGAAGTCCGCGCGCCGCGGCAACCTTGTGCGACGCGCCGCGTCTGGAATAGGTGGCTTCCATGAACGAGATACGCTGGGATTCACGCGACGAACCGTCCGAACTGAACGCGGTGGCCGAGTATCCGCAGATCAATCGTGTCGCCGTAGTGGCGTTGATCCTGGGCGTCATCTCCGTCGGAGCGATTTTTTTCTCGCTGCTGCTTCTCCCGGCCATCGCCGGCGCGCTGTTGGCGTTCGCGGCGCTGTGGTCGATCGGGCGCGCGTCCTGCCCGCAACTCGGCCGCCAGGCCGCGCTCGCCGCGCTCGCCCTGTGCCTGACGTCCGCGGCGTGGGGCGTGGCGTGGCGGGCGATTCGTCAGCAAGTCCTGTTCGCCCAGGCGAGCGAACGGGCGGACCAATGGTTCGAGATGGTTCAGGCCGGGCGTCTGGGAGAAGCGTATCAGTTGCATCTGAGCCAAGCCAACCGCCAAACGCCCGGAACGGATCTGGGCGAGTTCCTCAAGACCAATCGCGAGGCCCGCGAGGACTATCAGGTGTTTTTCCACGGCGATCCGCTGCAGCGGATCGTCGACGAGGGCCCGCGGGGAAAGACCCGGCTGCTGGGCTTGGAAAAAGTGCTGGACGAATCGTATGCCGGCCAGACGAAAGACGACGTCACGCTGCGCTATGCGTTCGATTATCAGCAGGACGGGCAGCCGCGGACCGTGGCGTTCCTGGTGCACATGGGACGGACGCGCGACAAAGGCAGCCACGAAGTGCGCTGGGAAGTGCGATCGCTGCAAATCCCGAAATAACGGACTATTGCCCTCCTTGCCGCGTCGCCCAAACCCTCGCCAGCCGCATTCACCCGGCGGCGATCGAGGCCGCGCGAGGCGCCGTTTGAAACCTGTGTCGTCAAGCCACGTCGCCCACACGTCTCGGTGGGCGGGCATGGGCGGGCGGCGAGTAGAGAGGAGCGATGCGATGCCGCGAACTCGGAGAAAGTCTGGCCGAATCAATCCCTTGTGGCTGCTAGTCGTCGGCGGCGCGCTGGCCATCGGCGGTCTGGCGGTCCTCTTGCGCACGGACTTCGGCGTCCTGGAGCCGTCGAAGGGGGGCCCGGGCGGCGTCGGCTCGGCCAACCGTGTAGCCCTGTACTGCGCGGCCGGCCTGCGGTTTCCCGTCGAAGAAATTGCCCGCCAGTATGAACAGGAATACGGGATCGCCGTCGAAATTCAGTACGGCGGGTCGGACACGCTGCTGAACCAGATCGAGGTCAACAAGTTCGACACGGGCGATCTTTTCTTGGCCGCGGACGCGTGGTACGCAGATCAAGCACGCCAGCGGGGCTTGGCGGCCGAGATCATGCCCGTAGCGTACCAACACCCGGTGATCGTCGTCCGCAAGGACGCGCCGAAAAAGATCGCCGGGATCCGCGATTTGCTGGCCGAGGGTGTCCGCGTCGCCCTGGCCAACCCTGACCAGGCGGCCATCGGCCGTTCGACCAAGCTGGCTTTGGAACAGGTTCCGCTGGACAACGGCACCGTGTGGAGCCAACTGGAACAGCGCGTGACGAAAGACGGGGTCTTCAAGCCGACGGTCAACGAGGTCGCCAGCGATGTCAAGATCGGCGCGGTCGACGCCGGAATCGTCTGGGACGCCACGGTCTGGATGCCCGCGTATCAGGACGAGTTGCAGGCGGTCGCGGTTTCGGAACTGAACGAACAGACCGAATTGGTGTCGGTGTGCGTGCTGAATTCGTCGCGCCAGCCGACGGCGGCGCTCAAGTTCGCCCGCTACCTATCGGCCCGCGATCGAGGGTTGCCGACGTTTGCTCAGCATGGCCTGAAGCCGGTCGACGGAGACGTCTGGGCCGAGCATCCCGAGATCACCTTTTTCTGCGGATCCGTCAATCGGCGCGCGGTCGAGCAGATCATCACCGATTTCCAGCGGCGCGAAGACGTGACCGTCAACACGGTTTACGACGGATGCGGCATCTTGACCAGCCGGATGCAGACGATCGACGGCCAAAGCCCCGACAAAGGCTTTCCCGACGTGTATATGGCCTGCGACCGCTACTACTTGGAAAATGTCAAACAGTGGTTTCAAGACGAGGCCGACGTCAGCGACACCGAGATCGTGCTCGCCGTACCCAAGGGCGGCACGAAAGTCGGCAAGTTGGAGGATCTGATCGAACCCGGCGTGCGCGTCGCGATCGGCGAGCCATCGCAGTGCACGATCGGCGCGTTGACCCGCCGGCTGCTGGTCAAAGAAGGCCTGTACGACAAGCTCAAGGAAAAGCAGAAACAGCCCGGCGAGGTGGTCGTCGAGAAATCCTCGTCGGCCTTGATCATCCCGGACGTCGTCACGGGCCACGTCGACGCGGCCCTGGCGTACGTGACGGATGTCAAAGCCGACCTGGACGCGATTGACATCATCCATTTGGACACGCCACTGAAGGTGGCCATCCAGCCATTCAGCCTGGCGAAGACCAGCGACCACAAGTATCTGGGGCGTCGACTGTTCCAGAAGATGGCCGATTCGCCGCGGGCTTTCGAACAGGTCGGATTCCACTTCCGCCTGTCCGCGGTGGATTTAGGATCCGAGGGCACGCCTGCCGACAAGACGGACAAAGCCGCCACGGGCGATCCAGGAACAGAGGGCTCATGAACCGTCTGCCCGCGCCGGCTTCCGCCAACTTCGCCGAGTCTGCCGAATCCGAGGCGGCGGTCGGCGCGCATCGCGACGGCCGCGGACGGCCGCGGACAGCGCGGCTGATCGCCCTGTCGGACGGCGCGTTTTTCACGGCCTTGGCCGTCATCGGAGGCGCGTACGTGCTGCTGATCGTGGCCCTGTTGGTCGCCGATGGCGCGTACATGGTCCACCAGACGCTGCGCACCGTCGCCGACTCGCCGCGGCCCTGGATCGCGGCCCTGACGTCGAACCCGATCCTGACCGCGCTGGCTGATCGCAAGATCCAATACTCGATCTGGCTGAGCATGATCTCGTGCTCGTTGTCGGCGATCCTATCCGTGTTGTTCGCGGTGCCATTGGGATACCTGATGGCTCGGCATCGTTTCTTTGGCCAGCGTCTGCTGGACGCCTTTCTGGACATCCCGATCGTCCTGCCCCCGCTGGTGGTAGGGTTGAGCCTGCTGATCCTGTTTCAGTTTCCGCCATTCAGTTGGTTTGCCCGGAGCGTCGTGTACCAGGTTCCCGCGGTGGTGTTGGCCCAGTTCTCCGTCGCCTGCGCGTTTGCCGTGCGGACGATGAAACACACGTTCGACCACATCGACCCCCGTTGCGAAAACGTGGCGTTGTCGCTGGGCTGCAGCCGCGCCCAGGCGTTCGGCTGGGTGGTGTTGCCCGAGGCCGGCCGCGGCATCATGACGGCGTTGACGTTGGCCTGGGCGCGGTCGCTGGGCGAGTTCGGCCCCTTGCTGGTGTTTGCCGGGGCGACGCGAATGAAGACGGAGGTTCTGTCGACGTCCGTGTTTCTCGAGTTGAACGTGGGGCATCTTGAAGCCGCGGTGGCCGTCTCGTTGATCATGGTCGTGTCAGCCGTGGTCGTGTTGATCATCGCGCGGCTGTGGGGTGCGCACGAGGTGGCCGCCTGATCCCGCTTGTCCGCGATTCGTGACCCAAGTTCGAGCCTGGCCCATGATCGTCGTCGACTCCATTTCGGTGCAAGCTGGCCCGTTTCGCCTGGACGACGTCTCGCTGCGCGTCCCCACCGGCGACTATGCGGTATTGATGGGCAAGACCGGCTGCGGCAAGACGACGATCCTCGAGTCGATCATCGGCTTGCGACGCGTGAAACGGGGGCGCATCTGGTTGGGCGATCGCGACGTCACCGACCTGCGGCCGGCCGTGCGCGATATCGGCTACGTCCCGCAGGACGGCGCGTTGTTCGCCAAGATGACGGTCGAGGAGCAGATGGGGTTGGCGCTGGTGATCCGCGGCATCCCGTCCGTCGCGGTCCGAGCGCGGGTTCGCGAGCTGGCCGAACTGCTGGGAATCGCTCACCTGCTGCCGCGCAAGCCGCGCGGGTTGAGCGGTGGCGAGCGCCAGCGAGTCGCGTTGGGCCGGGCCTTGTCGTTCCGCCCTCAGATCCTGTGCCTGGATGAACCGCTGAGCGCGTTGGACGACGACACACGGCTCCAGATGTGCGAGCTGTTGGCGGGCGTTCGAGCCCATACCGGGGTGACTACGCTGCACATCACCCACAACTTGTCCGAGGCGTACGCGCTGGCCGACTGTGTATTCCGTTTGGAAAACGGGCGCATCGAGATGGTCGACTTGAACGGCTTGCCGCGCGGTGGGAACGGCGATCCGGCGCGGGTCCGGCTGGGGAGGACGCCATCGCGCCGCGGCGGATTGCACGAGGCGGCAGACTGACGCGGGCTGTCGATCTGGCGCCGCGCGCGACGCGGATTCGTCGAACTCGCGAGGCTCGGCGCGTGCGCGGCGGGACGCCGCCGCGAAGGGACGCCATTCGAGCGATGGCTGCCACATCGCGCCCCGTCGGTTTGGCTCGGGCGACGGCGGGTCTGCGCCGGGCGGGTTGCAGCCCGCCGGCCGGAATGGGAGAATGCGAACGGGAGGACGGCACTTATGATACACCTGTTGATCTTGCTGGTTTCCGTCCCGACGGCCGACCCTGACTTGACGTGGCGAGAGACGCCCCATTCGTTGGGGCTGGTTCGCGGGACGCAGCTCGTCTGGCAGTTCAATTATCGGCGCGAGGAGGGAAAACCCTATTTTCACCCGCTCACGCTCGACGGCCGCGTCCTGACGGACCTGCGCCCCGCGGACCACTATTGGCATCGGGCGCTGTGGTTCTCGTGGAAGACCCTCAACGGCGTCGGATACTGGGAGGAGGATCCCCAGACGGGCCATGCCCCGGGCCGCACCGAAGTGACGGACGCAAAAGCCGTCCCGCACGCTGACGGCTCGGCCCGGTTCGAACTGACGGTCGAGTACCATCCGCCGGGACAGGCCGCCGTCCTGACCGAACGGCGGACGATCGCCGTCAGCGCCCCGACGGCGGATGGCGGGTATCACCTCGACTGGACAGCCATTTTCACCGCGGCGGACACCGACGTCGTGTTGGACCGGACTCCGATCCTCGGCGAGCCAAACGGCGTCGGCTGGGGCGGGTACGCCGGACTGTCGCTCCGTTTGAGCCCCGAGCTGCGCAACTGGCAGTTCTCCGACAGTGCGGGTCCGGTCGAGCAGACCATGAAGCAGGCGCGGTGGATGGCTTTTGGCGGAGCGACCGGGGAAGGGCGTTCCGCGGCGATCATCGTGTTCGAGCATCCCAGCAGTTTTCGGCATCCAACGCCGTGGTACCTGATCCGCAACATGCCTTACTTCAGCCCGGCCGTCCTGTATCGCAGCCCCCACACGTTGTCGGCTCGCCAAAGCCTGACGCTCAGATACCGGATTTTGCTGCAGCCCAGCGACGTGGACGCCGCCGCTGTCGAGCGACAATGGGCGGCATACGCCGCACCGTAAGCGTCCGCATCACGGGCTGCGTCAGTCCCGTGGCAGGACTGGCGGGCTTCGCCCGACGGCCCGCGGTCAGCTCGACGCCGTGGGTGAACCTGCGACCCGCGGCAGTTCCGCCGTGCACACCAGCCACGCGACAGGCCTGCCCTACCACGTTTTTTTCCCGTTCCCTGCGAACCCGTATTTTCCTTGGATCCTATGAACGCCAACTCCAATCAACCGTGTCCGTGGATCGTGACAACCACGGCCGAATCGTTCGAGCGGGACGTATTCCAGCGTTCGCACGAAGTTGCCGTCGTCGTCGACTTTTGGGCGGAATGGTGTGCCCCATGCCGCGCGCTGGGGCCGGTCCTGGAACGACTCGCCGAACAGTACGCCGGTCGGTTTGTGTTGGTCAAGGCCGACACCGATCGACTGCCCGACGCGGCCATGCAGTTTCAAGTGCAATCGATTCCGGCCGTCTTCGGCGTCGTGGGCGGTGAAGTGGTCGATTTGTTCACCGGCGCCTTGCCCGAAGCGCAAATCACGCAGTGGCTGGATCGGCTGTTGCAGAACGCGCGCCTGGTCGACGCGCAGCAGCTCGAAGCCCAAGACCCGCCCCAGGCCGAACAGATCTATCGGCAGATCCTCGACGAACGGCCCAACGAGCCGGCCGCGCTGATCGGCTTGGGCCGCGCATTGCTGGCCCAACAGCGGGTTGCCGAGGTCGAGGCGATCGTCACCCAGTTGGAATCGCGCGGCTTTCTGGAACCGGAAGCCGAAAAATTGAAGTCGGCTGTCCACCTGCATGGCAACAGCAAGCTGGACACCGAGGCCCTCCGCACGGCGTCTGCCGCACGGCCGGAGGATCTCGAGCTGCGACTGCAACTCGCGCAAGCTCTGGCGGCGGACGGCGTCTATCAAGAGGCGTTCGACATCTGTCTGACGCTGATCGAACGAGACCGACACGGCGTCGGCGAGCAGGCGCGGAAGACCATGGTCGATGTCTTCCGCGTGATGCCCGAGGGCTCCGAGTTGGTGAGCGATTATCGTCGCCGCCTGGCGATGCTGCTGTACTGAGCGTCGGCGGTGTTCGGCCATCGTGCGATCCCAGCGTCCTCCGGTGCGGGGGCGGGCGCGACGCGGCCAACGGCGTGGTCTGTCGGAGCGCCGCGCAAGGCGTGTCCGCCGGGGCTACGCCGAGTCTGGTTCGCGCGGCGGGCGCCGGCCGACGCGAGGACCAGAGGCGGGCTCGACTGGCGCGCAAAGCGAGCCGCAACCGCACGCGGTATAATCTCGAGGCGAAGGGAGAGACATCGTCATGCGCAGTGTGTCCGAACATCAACGGTCGTCGGGATCGAGTCGGGTTTCGTCGCGTCGCCAACTGCTGCAGGCCGTGGCCGCTCAAGCGGTCAGTTTGCCCCTGCTGCCCTGGTTGCTGCCCGACGGGGTGGTGGTCTGGGCGGGCGAGCCGCCGCCGCTGACGCCGTTGAATCGTTTTCCACGGATGGTTCAGGAGTATTTCGTGGCGCAAGTGCGGGCCGCCGAGGCGCGCGGGCTGGCCGCCAAGCGGGCGTTGCGAACCAAAGCGGACGCGGAAGCCTATGTGCGAACCGTGCAAGCCAAGATCCGGGAATCGTTCGGGCCGGAACCCGAACGGACGCCGCTGAATGCGCGAATCACGGGCGTCGTCGAGCGAGACGGGTATCGGATCGAGAAGGTCATTTTTGACAGCCGTCCCGGGTTTCCCGTGACGGCCAATCTGTACCTGCCGACCGGCTCCACGGAGCGCGTCCCAGGCATCGTCGGCGCCTGTGGCCACTCGGCCAATGGCAAGGCGGAGAAAGCCTATCAATCCTTCGCGCAAGGATTGGTGCGGCAAGGCTATGCATGTCTGGTTTATGACCCGCTCGGGCAGGGCGAGCGGCTGCAGTACGTCACCGAGGATCTGAAGCCACGGTTCGGCGTAGGGACAACCGAGCACTTGATCGCCGGGAATCAACAGTTTCTGGTGGGCGAATTCCTGGGCATGTGGCGCGCGTGGGATGGGATTCGCGCCTTGGACTATCTGCTGACGCGCCCCGAGGTCGACCCGCAACGCGTCGGCGTCACGGGCAATTCCGGCGGCGGTACGATGACGACCTGGCTGTGCGGCGTCGAACGACGCTGGTCGATGGCTGCGCCGTCGTGTTTCGTGACGACGTTCCGGCGAAACATGGAAAACGAACTGCCGGCCGACACCGAACAATGCCCGCCGCGGGCGTTGGCGCTGGGGCTGGACCACGACGATTTTCTGGCCGCGATGGCCCCCAAGCCGGTCATCATCCTCGGCAAAGAACGCGATTACTTCGACGTGCGCGGTGTCCAGGAAGCGTATGAGCGGCTGCGGCGGCTGTACGGGCTGCTGGAGCAGCCGGACCAGATCGCGGTCTTCGTCGGACCGACCACGCACGGCTATACGCAGGAGAACCGCGAGGCCATGTATCGATGGTTCAACAGCGTGACGGGGATCTCCGATGCGACGGAAGAGCCCGCATTGACCCTGGAAGACGACGAGACGTTGCAATGCACGCCGAAAGGCCAGGTCGCCGAAATGGGCGCGCGAACCGTGTTTCAGTTCACCCGCGACCGATCGCGCCAGTTGACCGCGGCGAGGGGCGAAGTTGAGGGCGACGCGCTGCGACGCGCGATGACCGACGTGCTGAAGCTGCCGACGCGCGACGGCCCGCCCGATTTCCGGATTCTCCGTTATCTGAGTCGGCGGCGGTATCCGTTGCCGCAGGCCGTGGCCTACGCGGTGGAGACCGAGCCGGGAATCCAGGCGATCGTCTATCGGCTGTATCACGAGGCCTGGTTCTCGCGACCGCCGCGAACCGGGCCGCGCGCCCTGCTGTACGTGTCGCACCTGGGCAGTGATGCCGAGCTGCGGGACGAGCCGCTGGTCAACGAAGTGCTGCAGGCAGAGCCGGATTCACCGCTGTTCACCTGCGATGTTCGCGGGATCGGCGAGTCACAGCCGCAGACCTGCGGCGTCGATTCGTTCCACAGTCGATACGGGTCGGACTATTTCTACGCGATCCACAGCCTGATGCTCGATCGGCCTTATCTTGGACAAAAGACGCACGATGTATTGAGCGTCCTCGATTGGCTGACCTCGCTCGGACATACGGATGTCCACCTCGTGGCCAAGGGTTGGGGCGCGTTGGCCGGCGCGTTCGCGGCGGTGCTGCATCCGTCGGTGCGACAGGTGACGCTGAAGAACGCGCTGACGTCCTACGCGGACATGGCCGAAACCGAGGAGTATGGCTGGCCGCTGGCGGCCCTGTTGCCAAACGTGCTGGCGGATTTCGATCTGCCCGACTGTTATCGCGCGCTGCAGGCTAAGCGATTGCGAAGCATCGACCCGTGGGGCGCCCGCATGGCCTGACCGGGGTGCGCATCCCAAAGCCGAGTCGACGGACGCGGCGCCGAGCGGGTGCGTCGATTCGCTGCGGGTGCGTCGATTCGTCGTTGGGTTGGGTTCGGCGGGCGCAGGCGTGAGGGGTTCCGTGCGGCACGGCGGCAGGATGCCGCTGCCACGATGGGCGCCTGTTCGACTGCCGACGGGGTGGCGCTGCGCTAAGTCCGCGGGTCGAGGCGATCGCCGAGCCGTCGCTGCGTGATCTCGATCGCCGTCAGCAAACCGCGCGCTTTGTTCAGCGTCTCCTGATACTCGGCTTGCGGCAGGCTGTCGGCTACGATTCCGGCGCCGGCCTGAACGTAGGCTTTGTCGCCTTGGACAACGATCGTCCGCAGGGCGATGCACGTGTCCATGTTGCCGTGGTAGTCAAAGTGCCCCACGGCGCCGGCGTACGGCCCACGGCGGTGAGGCTCCAGTTCATCGATGATCTCCATGGCCCGTACCTTCGGAGCGCCCGAGACCGTGCCCGCGGGCAGGCAGGCCGCCAACGCATCGAAGGCGTCCTTGCCTTCGGCCAACTGGCCGGTCACGTTGGACGTGATGTGCATCACGTGGCTATACCGCTCGATGACCATCACGTCGGACAGCTCGACAGAGCCAAAGCGAGCCACCCGGCCCACATCGTTTCGGCCCAGATCGACCAGCATGACGTGTTCGGCGCGCTCTTTGGGGTCGGCCAGCAGTTCGTCGGCCAGCCGCCGATCCTCGGCGTCCGTCGCGCCGCGGCGCCGTGTGCCCGCCAGCGGGCGAACCGTGACTTTGCCCTCGACGACGCGGCACATAATCTCCGGAGAACTGCCCACCAACGTCGTGTCCGGCGTCCGCAGAAAGAACATGAAAGGGCTGGGGTTGACGACTCGCAGCGAGCGATAGATCTCGAACGGATCCACGCGCAGTTCCAGCTCGAGCCGCTGGCTGATCACGACCTGAAAGATGTCGCCCGCCTGGATATAACGAACGCATCGCCGCACGGCTTCTTCGAACGCGTCCGGGCGAAAGTTCGAGCGGACCGGGATCGTCGGCTCGCCGATGGGATCGATGTCCGTGCTGGCCAGCGTCACCGGCCTGGTCGCCAGCTCGCCGACCGTCTCGTCGACGCGTGCCGAAGCCTGGGCGTAGGCTCGATCGGCGTCCCGCGGGTCGTCTACGCGGGCTGTGACCACCACGTAGATCGTCTTGTCGATGTTGTCGAAGACAACCATGCGATCGTAAAACCCGAACGCCAGGTCGGGCAGCCGTCGATCATCCAGCGGCGCGTGGGGCAGATCCTCGACATAGCGCACGACATCGTAACCCGCGTAGCCGACGGCGCCGCCGCCAAAGGGCGGCAACCCGGGCAGACGCGCCGCGCGGCGTTCGTGCAACAATTGCCGGAGCAACTGCAGCGGATCGGCGGCGGTCACCTGCCGCGTCGTGCCGCCTTCGGTGATGGTCACCTCGGCCCCGCGCGCCGAGATCTCGAGAACGGGATCGGCGGCCAGAAAACTGTACCGCCCCACCCGCTCGCCGCCGATGACGCTTTCGAACAAACAGGCGCTGCCACCGGAATCGAGCTTGTGAAACGCGGTCACTGGGGTCAGCGTGTCGCTGACCAGGCGACGGTAGACGGGAACCAGTTGATGGTCCTGCGCCAAACGGCGAAACGTGTCGCGATCCGGGTGATGCATGGCCGTGCCGAGTCTCGAGAGGCTCGCCAGTCAGAGGTAGGGAACAGCTCGCAAATCCAAGAACGCCGCCCGGACAAACCGGCAAACCGACAAATGGATGCCGCGACACGGCTCGCTGGCGCACGCCGCCGTCCGCTGGATTGCTCGGCGAGAACCGCTTCGCGCGCCGCATCACGGCCAGCATCCGCACGCCGCGTGCCCAGCGCGTGCGCGCCGTGCGGTCGCCACGGCTCGGCCGCTTCCTGGCGGTTTACGATCCTGCCAGCTCCTTGAGGTAGATCTTCCGCCAGCGGACTTCGTAGGGCCCTGTGCCCTTGGCGATGCCATGGACCTGCAGGCCAATGAACCCCGTCGATTTGCCGGACTTCGCGTCGACCAGATCGGCCACAGCAACGCCGTTGACCCAGGTCTTGATCGATTTGCCGACGCACAGCACGCGGTACGTGTTCCACTCGCCCCGCATGAAGGCCGCGCGGGCCGCGGGATTCGAGAGATCCTCGCTGAGCCAGCCCGTGCCCAAGGCTTCGCCGTAGATCTGCCCGGCGGTCCCGTTGGTGGCGATTTCGACCTGTGGGCCGTGGACGCGCCCGTTGTGAAACTCGGGCTTGCTCGCTGACCGAATCTGCACGCCCGAGTTCAAGGCGTCGTCCACCAACACCTCGAACGTCAATTCAAAATCGGCGTAGTCTTTCTTCGTGCACAGGAACGAGTTCGGGCTGCCTTCGTTCGTCTTGCCCACGATACAGTCGTCCTCGACGCGGTACGTGGCCGTGCCATTGTGTTGAACCCAGCCATCGAGCGTCCGGCCATCGAACAATGCCAGCCAGCCCGCGGGCGGCTCGTCGGCGGTCACGGGCGTCGGGGCGATCGCTCCGGAAAACCCGGCGAGCATCCCGATCATCGCCCCCAGGATCTTGTTCTTTATCATGGTGCGCGCTCATCTTTCAAAACAGCTTGTCACGCTCGAGCGGTGTGCACGTACACGGCACACGTCATGGATCGCTATTGTGCCACAATGCTCGGCCATTGCAACGAGTCGAGCGGCTCGGGTAGAGTAACGCGAGCGACGAGACGAATTCGATCGCCGAGACGGCGAGCCGGGTCGTTTCAAGCGATCGAATCGAGACGATCGCGTGCCCGCTGCACGCGACGAGACCGCCAGCCGGCCGCGTTGCACTGGCGGGCAAACACCCCGCCCCAGGCAACCGATTCAGACATGGAAACCATCGACCGTCCGTTCCAAGTTCCGCTTATTCATCGGCTGCGTTTCACGCGCGACGTATTCGGCGACGACGCCCGCGCGCTGGCGGACGTCTTGGAACCGTCGGGGACGGGGGCGGCGCGCGTCCAATTCTGGATCGACGATCAGGTGCACG
The DNA here is from genome assembly GCA_032229885.1 of Candidatus Anammoximicrobium sp. Lineage (GTDB taxonomy): Bacteria > Planctomycetota > Planctomycetia > Pirellulales > Pirellulaceae > Anammoximicrobium. The sequence goes on from JAVYAJ010000148.1 coordinate 22,513, forward strand.
CCGCCGTGCCGAACCTGCGAGAACAGATCATGCGCTTTGCGGCTCGACACGCGGAGAGGATCCGTCTGAGCGGTGGCGTCCAGATCGTACCCGGCGGCGAGGCGATCAAGAACGACGTCCAAATCCTGGAGGGGATGCTGAAAGCCTTCCATGCGGCCGACCTGGACCGCCGCAGCTATGTCGTGGTGATCGGCGGCGGGGCCGTGTTGGACGCCGTCGGATTTGCCGCCGCGATCGCCCATCGCGGCCTGCGGTTGGTCCGTTTGCCGACCTCGACGCTGGCCCAAGCCGACTCGGGCGTCGGCGTGAAAAATGCCGTCAACCTGTTTCAGAAAAAGAACTGGCTGGGCTGTTTCGCCGCGCCCTGGGCCGTGATCAACGACGCGCGGCTATTAGAGACGCTGAGTGATCGCGATTTCTTGTGCGGCTTTTCCGAAGCCGTCAAAGTGGCTTTGTTGAAAGAACGAACGCTGTTCGACGAAATCTGCCGCCTGGCGGATCGAATCCGCGGGCGGGATATGGGCGCCGCGCTGCCGGTCATCCGCCGCGCAGCCCTGCTGCATCTGGACCACATCACGCAGGGCGGCGACCCGTTCGAAACGCTCGAAGCCCGGCCGTTGGATTTCGGGCATTGGTCGGCGCACAAGCTGGAGAGCATGAGCGGGTTCCAGTTGCGGCACGGCGAGGCGGTCGGCATCGGCGTGGCGATCGACACCGTCTATTCGGCGCTGGTCTACGGCTTGCCCCAGCAGGACGCCGATCGTGTCCTACAATGCCTTCAGCGGCTGGGCCTCCCGCTGCAAGCGCCGGCCATGCAGGAAATGGAGACCTTGTTCCAGGGGCTAGAGGAATTCCGCCAGCATCTGGGCGGCCGCCTGACGCTGACCATGCTCCGCGGCGTCGGCGATCCGATCGAGGTGCACGAAGTGGATCCGGGTCGAATGCGCCAAGCGATACGTCTGGTCCTGGCCTTTGCCCACGGCTGGCTGCTCGGATTGTCCTGAGCATGGCGCCACGGCCCGTTGACACGAGCTATGATTTTACAATCCGTCACGGGGGCGCCGCCCGCCGGCCGTGCGGCGTCCGTTCCGCCCATAATATCCGTCATCCCTATCCCAAACGAACCACCGAAATGCCTGACACCCCACGTTTAAGCGGCATCTTCACCCCGAACATCGTCCCGCTGGACGATCGCGGCGAAATCGACGAACCCGAGCTGCGTCGATACGTCGATTGGCTGATCGCCCGCGGTGTCCATGGGTTGTACCCGAACGGTTCGACGGGCGAGTTCACGCGATTCACGGCCGACGAGCGGCGGCGGGTCATCGAGATCATCGCGGATCAGAACGCCGGTCGGGTTCCAATTCTGGCGGGCGCGGCCGAGGCCAACGCGCGGGAGACGATCCGGGCGTGCGAGCGTTATCACGAGCTGGGCGCGCGGGCCGTGGCGATCGTCTCGCCGTTCTATTACCGTCTGAGCCCCCACGGAGTCTACGCTTATTTCAAAGAGATCGCGGATCACTCGCCGATCGACGTGACGCTGTACAACATCCCGTTGTTCGCCTCGCCGATCGACGTGCCCACGGTGACTCGCCTGGCGCTGGAATGCCCCCAAGTCGTCGGGATCAAGGACTCGTCGGGCGACCTGCCGCAGATGATGCGAATGATCGCGGCCGTCCGTCCCGAGCGGCCCGAGTTCAGCTTTCTGACCGGGTGGGACGCCGCGCTGATGCCCATGCTCCTGATCGGGTGCGACGGCGGGACGAACGCCACCAGTGGCGTGGTCCCGGAGATCACGCGGCGACTGTACGATCTGACCATCGCCGGCCGCCTGGACGAAGCGCGCGACCTCCAGTACCGCTTGCTGACGCTGTTCGACACCATGCTGTACTCGGCCGAGTTCCCCGAGGGATTCCGCGCAGCCTTGAATCTGCGCGGCATCCGCGCCGGCGCCGGGCGCCAGCCCAAGTCGGAAGTGCAGAAGATGGAACTCGATCGACTCAGCCGCCAGCTCCAGTGCCTGCTGGCGGCCGAAGGTTTTGCCGATGAACCCGTCGGCGGCTGTGCCGCGGCGCAAGAGGTCGATTCAGAGCAGGTCGCGCGGATCGTCCGCGACGTCGTCGCCCAATTGCAACAACGCGAGGCGACGAATCGCGGAAATCACGCGTGAGATAGCCGATGCGGGTGGCTGAGCCGCGCGCTAATGCCGCAAATCACAAATAACGGGACAATGGAACGGAAAATCGTCCCGGATTACCGGGCGAACGATCTGGGCACGAGGTGATGATAGACGAAATGGCAGCGCGGCGAGCGCCGGCGAGTGCGCCGTCCTGAAGGGACGCACTTCGTCACGTCCATCCGGTTGCGGCCACGACGAAGCGTAGCTCTCCATCACGGCATGTCCCTCGCAGGGCGTATTCCGGGTTGATAAACCAAGCGGACACTGCGCCGGCGGCGCCGGATCATGAATCCCGAAAATGGTGTTCGTACTGTTGGACGCAGTAGCGGTCGGTCATGCCCGCTAGATACTCGCCGACGGTGCGAGGCAGGCCGAACTGCTCGCCCCGCGCGCGGAACTCGGGGGGCAGCAGCGCGGGGCGTCGACAGTAGCCGTGGAACATCGCCCGCAGGTGATCCTGGGCCCGCTGGCGAACCGCGATCAACCGCGGATGCCGGTACACGCGTTGGTAGAGGAACGCTTCCAGTTCGGCTTTCTGCGCAGCCAGGGTTGGACTGGGCGCCAGTCGGTAATCTGCGCGACGGGCTTCGTCAGCGCTCTCGAACCGCAACCGTGACAGGGCGTCTCCGGCGACGCGCAAGACGTCCGTCACCTGCCGGTCGATCAATTCATGCACCACGGCCTTGCGCAACAACTCGCCGCGCAGCCCGCCGAACTTGCGATGCACCTGGGCGATTGCCTCGCGGACCAGCGGAAGGGCGGCCAATTCCTCGATCGTGATCAGGCCCAGCTTGACGGAATCATCCGTATCATGCGCGTCGTAGGTCATGCTGTCGGCGATGTCCACGACCTGCGCTTCGAGCAGGGGCGCCGCGCCGGCGGCCTGTTTGTCGATCCGGCTCGCCTGGCTCTCCAACACCTCATACGTCAAGTTCAACCCGGGAAAGCTCTGGTAACGATTCTCCAACTCCTCGGCGATCGTCAGCGCATAGCGGTTGTGCGAGAAGCCGCCCCAGGCGGCCAGGCATTCGTTCAGGGCGTCTTCGCCGGCATGGCCGAAGGGCGGATGTCCGATGTCGTGGAACAGCGACAGCGCCTCGATCAGATCCTCGTTCAGCCGCAGGGCTCGTCCGATGGTCCGCGCGATCGAAGCGACCTCGTGCGTATGTGTGAGTCGGGTTCGCGGATAGTCGCCCATCTCGCCCGTGAACACCTGCATCTTGCCGCTCAGCCGTCGGTACGCCGCGCTGTGGACGACGCGATCCCGATCGCGTTGAAACGGCCCTCGATAGGCATGTTCCGCTTCGTGATACTTGCGGCCTCGCGAATCGATGCTGCGCATGGCGTAGGGCGCCAGCAAGACGGCTTCGCGGGCGGCGATCGTCTGTAGGCCGGACAACTGGACACGGGCCGTCTCGTCCATGCGGGTATTTCCAGGAGGATCGGAAGGCGGGTCAAGATCCTCGCGACGGGCGGCGGCTCGCGCACACACAGGCGCCGTCCCGGGCTTCCGTTCCCGATGGTTCAGCGGTGTGAAAACGCCCGCGGCGATCGTCGTCCGACGAAGCGGGTGGCGGCGTCTATCGCGAGAACAAGAACTTCATCAGGTCTTGCGTTCCCAGAGCTCGAGCGGCCACAAAGGTCTCGCCGGCGGCGAACCCCGCGGCGGCGCCCGCCAGCAGCGCCGCGCCGCGCAGCCGCTCGAATACATACGCTTTCTCGGGAGGGAACTGCGTGGCATAGCAGCGGACGGCGTCCAGCTTGGTGTCCAGCGTCTGGCTGATGTCGACCGTAAAGTGGCTGCCATACTCGTGCAACGTCGCCGGCTCGAACGCCAGTCGAAAGTACAGTTGGACGGGGATCGTATGGACGGGCAGCCCGTCGAAGTGCGCGTCCCACTTGGTCAGTCGCGCGTAAAATACGGCCGCGTCGGTGATCTGCATGGCTTGCCAGTGGTCGGGCGAAGCCAACGGAGTTTTGTCGCCGAATCCGATCACCACTTGGGGGCGGAACTTGCGGAACTCTTTGGCCAGTGCGACGCGCGCCTCGAACGAATCGAACAGCCGTCGGTTCGGCAGCGCCAACGTCACGCGGCGGTGGACGCCCAGCGTCTCGGCCGAGCGACGCGCCTCGGCCAGCCGCGCCTCCGGCCCCGGCGACAAGGGCGTCGGCTCGCCGTCCGTCAAGTCGATGATGCCCACGCGATAACCCTGCCGCGCCAGCCGCGCCAACGTTCCGCCACAGGCAATCTCCGCGTCGTCGGGATGGGCGCCGACGGCGATCACGTCCAACTGGGGATGCTCCTCGATGCTTTCCATCGCGTTCTCGTGCCCTTTTTGGTTTTCTGCTCTCTCGAATTGCCGGGTTCCGTGTTCGCGCCGTGAGCCGATTCCGCTGAATTGCGGCCACCGCATTCGGCCCACCGCCGGCGCTCGCCAGACGCGTCGGGGAATTCTAGGAGACAATCGTCCGGAATAAAAGGGACGCTTCGTTGTCGGCAAGCCGTCGACACGCTAAAAAAGGCCGCGGCGGCCGCGGGCCATGCTCGCCCCTGCCGCGATCCGGCGGCCGCGCAGGGCCGCCTGACCGAACGCGACGCCGCCCGCGAGCAGCGAGCCGTCGCCGACTGGATCGATTCTCAGGAGACCATCCGATGCCTCGCGTGCTCGTCACCTCGCCGACCTGGATCAATCGCCCCGGCCCCTACTGCGACATTCTGGATCAAGCGGGGTTCGCCATCGTCTATCCGCCGCCGGGCGCCGACCTGAATCAGCCTTCCGTGCTGGGCGAAGTCTTGCGCGGCGTCGATGCCATCCTGGCCAGCAACGAACCGCTGACGCGAGCCATCCTCGCCGAATCGCAATTGCGCGTGGTCGCTCGCGGCGGAGTCGGGTACGATTCGGTCGACGTGTCGGCAGCCACCGAACTGGGGATCGTCGTCACGATCGCGCCGGGCGCGGTCGAGGTGTCTACGGCCGAGCACACGATCGCCCTGTTGCTGAGCCTGACGCGAGGCATCCTCGCCCGCGATCGCCAGGTGCGCACCGGCTGCTGGACGCGTCAAGCCCTGCCGCAACTCGCCGGCCAGACGTTCGGCATCGTCGGGCTAGGGCGTGTCGGCCAGGCCGTCGCCCGGCGCGCGCTGGGTCTGCAGATGAAGGTGATCGCCTGCGCTCCGCGTCCCGACCTGGATTTCGTCCAACGACATGGCATTGGCTTGAGGACGTTCGAGGCGCTGCTGGGCGAGGCCGATGTGGTCAGCCTGCACATGCCCAGCCTGCCGGAGACGGCGAATTTGATCGACGCCCGGGCGCTTGCGCTGATGAAGCCGGGAGCGATCCTGATCAATATGTCGCGAGGCGCGACGGTGGACGAAGCGGCCCTGGTCGAGGCCCTGCGGACCGGCCACCTGTTCGGCGCCGGCTTGGACGTGTTCAAACAAGAGCCATTGCCGACGAGCAGCCCGTTGACGCAACTCGACAACGTCGTCCTCACGCCCCACTGCGGTGGCTTGGACGCGGATTCGGAAGTCGCGATGACGAGCGTCGCGGCCCAGTGCATCGTCGACTTGCACCAGGGCCGTTGGCCCGACCGATGCGTCGTGAATCCGACGTTGCGCGACGGTTGGCGATGGTGACGCGCGCGGGGCGTCTGATCGCCTACCGCGGCTGGGCCTCGAACACGACGCGGATGCGCGGCGCGCCATCGCGGCGGCTCGGGCGCGGCGTCAGGATGAAATCGTCGCTGACGACCGGTTGCCACTGACTGCCTTCCACGATGCGAACCCCGGTCACTCGTCGCGGCAGATACGCCACAAAGGGACGCCCTCCGCGTTGCGATCCGTTGGTGTTGATCGGTTCAACGCTGTCCGTGCCGGCCAGCGGCGTTATTTCGAACACATACCGGTCGCCTTGTTGGGTCAAGGATTGGGCGAACGCCTGCGGGCATTCGGCCATCCGCGCGGACCAGGCCGGGTCGCCGTAGAAGGCCACCGCGTCGCGATCGAACAGCAGCCCCACGGCGTCGGTCGCCGTCAATCCCTGAGAGCGAGCGGCCTCGCCGAGCGGCGGCGCCGTGCCCAGCCGTCCCGTGTCGCCGCTGGGCCGATCCAGCAACTCGGGAAAGCACGTCGCCAGGCGATGGATCAGCGCGTGCTGGTTGGCGAAAAACGCCTCGGTCAACGTGTATCGCCCCGGCTGTTCGACAAAATAATCCAGCACACCCCACCCCATGTACCCGTACCAGGTAGGGACGGTATAGCCGAGCATCTGGCAGACACCGCCGCTGTTCATCCAGGCCAAGGCCAGGCAGTCGCGGCCGTCGATATGCCCCACCAGACAGTTGCCGATCGGCAGATAGACCTTCGGGTTCGGCGACTCGATGGGCAATCGACGCCCCTGCGTATCGAGCCCGAACAGACGTCCGTCGGCGCAGCGGAACGAACCGTTGCGATAGCCAAAGCCGATCTGCCAATCGCGTTCGGTGGCGTGGCCCGAGGTGATGAACAGATCGGGCTGATATTCGTTCAGCGCATTCACCAGCGCACCCGTCGTATCGCCGGGCGCAGCCTGTTCGATCGGCGCCTCGCCCGGCCGCTTTCGGACCATCCGGCCTTGGTCCCGTTCGCTGTACCAGACGCCGTCGTCCACCATTTGCAGGGCGAACTCGGTTCCCGCCGCGACCTTGCGCACCGTCAGCGGCTCGGCCTGCCGCGCGATTCGCAGAGCCGCGGTCGCGTCATACCCTGTCACGACGCCCCACAGACAGTCCGTGTAGGGATCGTCGTCCAACTGGCGGGTCAAGCGATGGATGCGACCGATGAGCTCGCGAGTCGCCTCGTCGGGCCGCGCCACGAAACACGCATAGCGTGGAAACGCCTGTCGCAGCGACGGCAGGGTCTGCTCGACCGAATCGTTGTACACGATCACTCGAGCCTTGTGTTTGGCCCCGATCGTCTGGATCACCTGCCGCCAATCCGCGGCGGCGGCGGTCTGTCGAGACGCGACGACCACATACGACGAATCGACCTCCGCAGTCCGTGCCTCGGGCGCCAGTGAGGCAATCGCAGCCAGAATCAAGAACCCGCCGTACCGTGACAAACGCGAAAAGCGTCTGTCTCCACGTGGCCCAAGCCGCGAAACGCCACGATGCGAACCCATCTCCTGAGAGGCGCCTCGGGCGTCCTCGACTTTCCGTGTTCGAGCGTGGACAAACCGTGTTTCGCTTAAGCTCGGATGCATCTCTGACTCCTCTGCCACGCGGTTCGGCGCGCGGGGGACTGAACACCAAGCCGCTCGTCAGCAGGACGCAGGGCTAGAATCGCGCTGCGACGGATTGCCAGGGTTGCTCCGGTTCCGTGGGGCGCTGCGGCGGCGGCCGAGCGCAAACTGGCTCGCCATCGTTCCAGTGCGCCCGCGTCGGAGATGTCATCGCCCCGATCCGCCGTTGACCGGCAAGTTCGCTCGACGCCGAAATCAGAGTCGGAACGACCGCCCGTTTCGACGACCCGTCTCGGGCCAGTCGAACATTCTACCGGGCCGACATCGGGAATCAACAAATGCCCGCGATTGCAGATGCGGCGCACCGGAGCGTCGCCCCGATCGTCGCTCACACGCCATCGGCGGGCGACGAGCCCGCGTTACGCGCTCGGGGGGATCGTCCGATGTTCCGGGCGAGCCCGACCGCTCGCGCCAGGTCGAAGCCCGTCGTCTCGGCCTGGTCAAATCGCGGCGAGCCGTGCGCTGACTTGCGCGGCGGCCTGTTCGGCCAGCACGGCGGCGCCGACCAGGTTGGCGTTCAGGCCGCGTTCGTCGATCACCGACGGCCGCAGATAGCTCATGATCCCGGCCGCGCCCAGGCGGCGTTGAGCCGAGGGGCCGAAATATGGCAACGCGTAGGACGGCTTTCCGCCCAGGCAGATCGGCGCGCCTTCGCGCAACCCATCGCGCCGCGCCTGTTTGTACAGGATCAGCGTGGCTTCCGCCAAAATTCGGCCGAACAGGCGATCGGTGTCGACGGCGGCCTCGACGCGCATGCTGCTCAGCTTGCTGATGTGCTTGCCGGCGATCGTCGGATCGGTCATCTGCCGTTTCTCGCGAATGTCCAGGAAACGCGTGTAGAAATCGTCGTCGCCGACCAGCGCCCGAAACAGGCGGCAACGGCCCAGGCCGGACAGAATGACCTCGGCGCGAATCGTATTCGGATCGCCGCCGGGACCGACCAGCCGGCCCTCGGGAGGGCTGAGTTCTTCGATCGCGATCTGTTCGAAACGATCGAATGATGCCTCGTGTTGGTAGAACAACGTCTTGAGCATCAGTTTGTCGAGGGGAATTGCATAGCCCGGCTCGTTCGTATAATGCAGGCTTCGGTCGTCGCCATTCCAGTCCAAGGCGGGAAACCGGATCGTGCCTTCTTTGTCGATCCACGCTCCGCCCCATCCGCCGCCGAAGACCCAATACAGGAGGTCCGTGCGGAGGATCGACCATTCCGCCAGTCCTCCGGCGTTCGCGTCGTTGTCGATTTGGACCGGCAAGCCTGTCTCGGCGGCCAGCCGCGCGCGAAGGTTCGTCCCATTCAGGAACGGGAGGTTGGCGGCCAGGAGGTACGTGCCGTCGGAACGGAACAGGCCGGGTGATGCGACCCCGATCGCCGACGCGTCGTTTGGCCGGCGTCCGACCTGCCGAGCCAACTGTCTGATCATGTCCAGCAGGCGAGGCACGAAAACGTCGAAGCTGTCGCCAAAATCCTCGCGCGCCAGGACGCCGTCAGCGATCTGGACCAGAGAGCTGTTGAACAGGCCAATCTTGGCGCCGACGCCGGCGCCGATATCGATCGCGACGTACCACGGTTTCGGATCCCTCGAGAGGAGATCTTCGGCTCCCAGGGCAAGATTCGATTCAGAGAATTCAACCGGATCGGCCAGGTGCGGAAATCGCAGGACACTGGTCATAGTTTTTCCTCGTTCCAGGAAGCTGTCTTGCCCTTCGTTCGGGAAATCCGCGCTCGAGGCCCTCGGGTCCGTAAGAGCTCAAGGCCAACGAACAGCCCGCGCCCGCGATTCCTTGCGCTGCGCCGGATGCAAGCTCGTCGGGCGAATTCGCCGCCGCCTTTGCTGCACCGGGTTCGACGTTCGTGCGGCCAGTCCCGCCCCGCGCGCCGTATAATTACCAAAGCGATCGAGAGCCGCAAAGATCAGTTCGGGCGCCGAGGGCCGAGGGGCCGAGCGCCCTACGATGCTTGTGGCCACATCCCGGACACGACGCGGGCAACTGGATCTCGCCGCGTCGATCAACAGCGTTCGGACATCTCGTTCGCCGGGCGCGCTACGGGCACGGCAGAGACGGCCGAACGCCGGGGATCCCACGAGATCGGGCCATCGTGCGCGCTGGGGTTCGCGGCAGGGCCATTCGGCTTGCGGCTTTTGGTTCCGCGCGTCTGCTAGCAGGCGGAAACGCCAGACGCTGTGAGATCCGCGGGGGTTTTGGCGACGCAAGGTCGTCGGACCAGACGCGGCCACCAGCCATCGGGCCAGACTTCGAGCCCTCTGCGCTCGGCGCGCGCCGGGTTTGGCCCGAAAACACCTTTACGAACCCAGGCGGGCTTGGGCAGAGGCGGCCGCGACACAAGGGGCCGCGAGCAAGCCGCTTGGCGTCCTTGCAGCCTCGCGCTTCGGCGTCAGACCGTTCTTCGGAATCGGCGGACCGAGCTCGCTAACGATTCCTCCACAGGACGTGATCGGGGATTCCCAGCTTCGTGCGACAGTCCTCGATCTCGCGTCGAAAGCGGCGGGCATCCTCGGGATAACCGGCCGTGGGGCGCAGGTTCGGCAGATGGCGTTGCCAGAAAGCGTTGAAGGCAAGCATGGCCAATTCGCGCAGATACTTGGATGCCATCGATGCCAGGGCGACCGATAGGAGCCGTTCGGCTCGTTCCAGGAAACAGCATTCCTTGCGGCCGTGGGCCGGTCCCCAGCGATACAGGCTGCGCGATCGGCATTCGCCATAAATTTCCACCAGACACTCTGGGAACGCCTGTTGCACAAATTCGGCATATCTCTGGCGACCGCCATGTTTGTCGCACGTGATCCAAGCCGGATGATCGTCACACTCCGCCAAAACCGTCCGAATCAAATCCAACGTCAAAGTCGATAGAACGCTCGCCTTGTTTCCGTGGCGAACCAGCTCGTCGTTGAACCGTTGAGGAGGCACGACGCGCGAGCGAACCTGCAACAATCGGATGTTCGCGCCGCGAAGCCCTTGGCCCAAGCCGTCAGCCAGCCGATCCAAATCAGCCCAGTCGTGATGCAGGGGCAGAGACCGCTCGAAACCATAATTCCAGGGCGCGTCGTCCCAATCGAGATCGTCGGGCGGGGCCGCCCGTGCGATCGCCTCGCGCCAGTCATCCGGCCGTAGGCCGAGCGTCCGCCACGCGGCCAGCACGCCGCGTTCGAGCATTTTCAGATCTCCGGAGGATTTGTACAGCGTCTTGGAATCGGCGATGGGCACTTCCCCGCAGCGGGCGTCGGACGTTGGGAGGCGGGATACGACGCCGGCCAGCGCCGTGTACAGCCCGTCGGCGGGCAGTTCGTCCGGCACTTGCCACAAGGTCGCCGTAACAACCAGGGGCCCGAGATTCGGTCCGTATCCAGCTTCGTCGGTCCCGATCAGATAGGCCATCGTAAACGCTTGGAGAGAGAATTCCGGATGATTGAACTGTGACGATTCATCCGTCTGAAACAATAATCCTGGACTCTGCCGCCGGGTGCGCCGCCCGAATAACCGGCACAGCCTCGGCACCCTGTTTGTGCGGTATTTTCCACATAATCTGCATCGCAAGTCAAGGAGCGAAAATTGTTTTCGAAGCCTCAAGGCGGCTTGTCGAGTACGCCGATACGGTTCATGTCAGTGAATGCAAGAGCCTGGGCGTGGAAGTGCCGGGCACTGCATTTGTCCAACCGGCGGACACAATCGAGTCAAGGATTGGCTCGACCGGTTCTGGCGTAGCACACCGTCCCCGTCGGCGGCACGACCCACCTGCCCCGATTGGCCCACCCGCGAGCATTTGACCCGGATCGGTCTCCCTGACTGGGCGGCCGATTGATCAGCGGCTGATGCCGTCCACCGCTTTCGGGCATACAGGCGACACATTCCTGCGCGAGGCCTGGACGCGAGAGACGCCAGTTCGACTCACTATGTTCCAATGTTATAGGAGACATGGCTCGATGAAGTGGAACATCCTCGTTGCTTCGATGGTGCTCGGCTTGGGCTTGAGCACGCAGAGCTACGGCGACCTGTTGGACCGGATGCTCGGCTCCAAAGGCAGCGGCTGTGAACAGAAAGACGGCTGCGTCCAAAAGTGCAGCGACCCGAAATGCGGCGGGTGCGCACAAAAAGGTTGCCATGCGGCATGTACACCGAAATGCGGGCGCACCTCGCTGTTAGCCGGCTGCGCCCACAAGGATCCTTGCCAGAAGGGCTGCAAGGATCCGTCTCAGAAGGCTTGCAAGGATCCCTGCCAGAAGGCTTGCAAGGACCCGTGCCAGAAGGCCTGCAAGGACCCGTGCCAGAAGGC
>JAVYAJ010000149.1:0-13877 GCA_032229885.1 Candidatus Anammoximicrobium sp.
AAGCTGAACCGCAGAAAGCTGAACCGCAGAAAGCTGAACCGCAGAAAGCTGAAGCCAAGGAAGATCGGTCGAAGGAAGCCGCCCCGAAGGACGTCCCGCCGTCGGAAGCCGTGCCGCCAGAGACTTCGTCGACGCCGGCGGCGGACGCACAGTCGACGACGGGCTTGCCGCGTCGCGAGACATCCAAGGCGGCGCCACTTGGCGTCGCCGCAGGCTTGGTCCGAGCGGCGTCGCTGGTGACGACGGCCTAAGCATCGCAATACACGGTTTTCTTTTCACTTGGGAGCCTAGCAAGCATGACCTCTACCTTTGAATCGGAACGCGATCTTGCCGTCCTGCGCCGTCGCGCAACCGGATTGATCATCGTCGGCCTGCTGGGACTGGTCGTGGGCGCGCTGTTTTCGACCGAGCGGGCATGGGGCAATTTGCTCCTGATTTCCTGTTTGCTGTCGGGCTTCGGAGTAGGAGGCGCGTTCTTCCTGGCGTTTCACGGGGCCACCGGCGCGCGGTGGAGCGTTCCGCTGCTGCCGGCCGCTCGCGTACTGGTAGGGACGTTGCCGCTGAGCGGCCTCGTGGCGGGAGTGGTGGCGATCGCCGGACTTCTGTACTACCCATGGGCGCGCGGGCCGGTCGCCCACGGCGAGACGTTCTGGTTCAAGAACGCCTGGCTGTCCTCGGGCTTCTTCATTGGTCGCACAGTGGTCTATGCACTCATCTGGACGATCGTCGCCCGCTGGCTCTGTCGCCCTCGCAGCACACCCTGCGCGGGCCGTTCAGGCTTGGCGATCGTCCTGCTCGCGCTGAGCCTCTCGGGGGCGGGCTTCGACTGGATCATGTCGCTCGAACCGTTGTGGTTCAGCACCATGTTCGGCGTCTACCAATTCTCCAGCGTGTTTCTGAGCGGCCTGGCGGCGCTCGTCCTGCTGGCAGCCTGGCGCAAATACTGCGAAAGCGACCAAACGGTCGGCCAGGATCAACTGCACGACATGGGCAAGATGTTGTTCGGTTTCAGTTCCTTCTGGATGTATATCTGGTTCAGCCAGTACATGTTGATCTGGTATGTGAACCTCAGCGAGGAGATCCCGTATTTCATTTCTCGGATGAGCGGGCTCTGGCAACCCGTGTCGCTGCTAAACCTCGGATTGAACTGGGTGATTCCGTTCTTTGTGCTGGCGCCACGGCCCGCCAAACGCAACTGGCGGGTGATGGTCTATGTTTGCGTCGCGCTGGTTGTCGGTCGATGGTTGGATCTGTACGTCATGATCCTCCCGCCGCTGTCCAGCGACTATCCTCCGTGCGGTTTCGCCGAGTTGGGCGGGCTGTTGTTGGGCGCGGGCATCATCCTCCGCTATCTGACAACCGACCAGGTGACGGCCGTTTTGACGCGCGAGCAGCCATGCGGCGAACCGGGCGTGGCCGTCTAAGGGCAGACATCGAGCGTCGTTAGGGCTGAAGATGGGCGTAGCTGCGGTCTGGCGCGGTCAATTTCTTAAACGACTACCGCTCCAGTTGTTGCGCGTTTGAGCGCAGATCGGCGCTGATTCTGTTTGGCCGAAGGCCTCTACTCACCGTAGCCTGGGGCAACGCCCCAGGACTGGCCGCGCGCGAGCCTCGTTTGGCCGAAGGCCATATTCATGCGGGCGGAGGTGACACGTTGAAGATGGCCTACGGCCAACACGGTTGCTGTCGTCTGTGCTGCGCAACAGTCATGCAATACCAATTCCTTTCTAACCCTCTCAGTCTCCGACTTTTTTACCGCGCCAGCCGCAGTCTGGCGACCATTGGAAATTCGCACGCCTGTCTGCCGGCAGGCGAGTGCGACGACTCCGAAACTAGGGTTGGACAATGCACGGGACGGAACAGGCGATTTGTGATCGGCCGGGGGGCCAAGGCTTCCGATTCAGCAGCCGACCGGCGTCTCGTATCATCTCGGGCGCGCGACGCCGCGGGCGCGGACGCCTGTCAAGCTGTCGCGCGTCTTCGAAGGAGCGGAGGCGGATTTCGCGATGAGTTCCTTTTCCTGCCCCCATTACGATGACTCGTGCGACGGCTGCTTGAAAATCGGCGACCTGTGCGTGCCGGGGCGCCCCGGTTGTGTGTTGTTCAAGAACTCGGTCTTTGCCGTTCCCTGGCAGCAGCGACTGGAGGCCAAACGGCTGGCGTTGCAGGACGAGCGTGCCGCTGAAACCGAATCGAGCCCCCGCTTCCACACCGGCGAGGCCGAGCCTCGGCCCGGCGCCGCCGAGCCGTGAACGTACGCCTTCGTCCCGCTCGTCACACCGGATCCGCGACGCGATTACCACGATTGACCATCGTCGGCGCGGCGTCGCCAAGCGGTCGCCCTCGAGTATGTCTCGGCAACGCGCGGCCGCGTTTGGCCGATGGCTCGCAACCCGGCCGCCACCGCGAACCCAAACGCAAACCCGCCGATGTGCGCCCACCAAGCGACCCCGGTCGTCTGCTCGGCCCCAATGGCCCCCATTCCCTGAAAGAATTGCAGGATGAACCAGACGCCTAAGAACAGCGGCGCCGGAAGCGCGATGATCTGAAACACGAACACGATCGGAATGAGCGTGATCACGCGAGCCCGGGGATACAGCAATAGATACGCGCCCATCACGCCGGCGATCGCTCCGCTCGCCCCAATCGTCGGAATCTCCGAGTTCGGGGCCGAGATCAATTGCGCAACGCCAGCAACAACCCCGCTTGTCAGATAGAACAGCAAAAACCCCAGATGGCCCAGTCGATCCTCGACATTGTCGCCAAAGATATGCAGGAACCACATGTTGCCCAGGAAATGCATCCAGCCGCCGTGCAGAAAGATGCACGTCACGAGCGTCAGCCAGGGCGTGAACGGCGGATCGGCCAACGCGCGCGGCCGATCGACGACGTGGACGACCTGCCCAAACGAATCGACAACCGCTGTCCGCTCGACGCGCACGATACGCGCGTCCGGATCCAGCACGCGTTTGGGGATCATTCCGAAACGCTCGGCCAATGGTCCAGTGTCGTCCGTCGGCTGGCTAAACTGCGCGAAAAACACAACCGAGCACGCGACGATCATCGCATAGTTGATGATCGGGGGCGTGCGCGACGGAATGCTGTCACGCAGGGGAATCATATCGACATCTCAGAGACTTGACGTGTTCGCCGCATCCACCCTTCCAAACGGTATCGCCACGCGGTCAGGCCGTGTCCTGGGTCAGCCGGCCGTAGAGAGACGCGTCGGGCACGTTCGCGAGCCTCGACGCGATCCCGCCGCATGGCGCATTGTCGTCGGTCGCCCGACCGGCCGAGCGTGAAGTCCCGATCAGGGTCGTTCGCCCCAACCTGCTCCGACGGGCCGTCGTAACGAATGCCCGGGCCGCCGCCGCGCCGTTTGCCGTCTGCGCAGGCCAGTCGCACGGCGTGGCCGAGACGCGCATGGAGCGGCTGCCGTCCCGCCCGGCGGCGCGACCTATACAAGACGTCGATGCGGGGACGTCTATGCGGGCTGTAGCACCTGCAACACGACCGTCACCACGAGATCCTGAACCCGCGTGCGGTACTCGGCCATGTGCGGGGCATCGAGGTGCGCCCGCAGCGCTTCGATGCTCGCCCATTTCTCGATTACCGTAACCGTGTGATTGCGCACCGGCTGCTGAGCCGCGATTCCTGTCGCTACGTCCACGGTCGGGCCATACTCGAGGCAGCCCTGCTCTTGGCGGACCAGTGGCACGATGCGGTAGAACTCGGCCAAAAACGCCTCGCGACGTCCCTCGGCCACCTCGATTGTCGCAATCACATGAATCATCGCACGACTCCTGTTGCCCGGATCAAACATCGCGGGCCGGCACGACGCCAGCCCGCGCCCCAGGTGTTGGCCCGCCGCTCATTCTCCACAGCGATTCATGTGCGCCGCGTTGGCGAACACGATCCGCAACAGGCCTTCTTGTGAACATATCCATATATCCGCCTCCCCACAATCGGTTATGTTGCTGCCGACCGCACTTATACAATATCGCCTACACAATATGTTGTGGGTAGAGTCTCATTTTTGAACAGACTCACAGCTCACGCTCTGCGCTGCGGACTCGGCGTTTGTCCTCCACAGCCTGAGCGTCGTCAAGTATATCCAAATCACTCGCCGTTCGGGAGTAGCAGTTCGTGTTGCCGAGTACGCCAACTCAGTCCTGGAATTGGTCGTCGTTTCCGAAAACACCTCGAAATCTGTCCACGTGCATGGATCGGTCCCCGTTCTCTTGCCGTGCAGTCCCGGGTGTCACTTGGCGCCGAAAACGTGCCGTCATCGGTCCCGCCCGCGCTGCCGGAACACGGGCTGTTTGGCCGCGCAGCCCCGGCAGCCTCTCGACGCGAAAACTTGTGGACACACACGTAGCCGCCGCTCTAGCTTGAGCCGCGAAGTCCAGCCAGAAAACGCCTCAATTGGCCAGCTTGTCTTAAGTTCCGTCTACGATAAATAAACGCAGTAATTTCCATGTCCGTTCCCGTGAATTGTGGCGACATAAAAGTGTCTCAGGCCATGCTTTCACCCCCTTGTCCCACTCCATCTTCTCGACTATCGTTGGGCGAGTGGTTTGGCGTTCGAGGGTTCTTATTGGGCGAGGCACAATGATGCGTGTGTGGCGAGTTGCGACGGCGACCTTGTTTCTGGCGACTGGCTTGTTCCTGAGTGCGTGTGGACAACCCGGTAGTGCGCCCTCGACGGGTCAAGCAGACCAAGCAAATGATGCGGGCCATGCGGCGCCCGTCGCTCAAACGACAGGCCAATCCGGCGACACGAGCCTCACCGTACCGGAAGCCATGCAAAACTTCAAGGACGACGGGGCGGTGGCTGAACTGGACATCGAGGGCAACGACCAGATGAAGTACAACAAGAATCGTCTGGAAGCGAAGCCTGGCCAGATGGTGCGGATTACGCTCAAGCATGTTGGCAAGCTGCCGGCGCAGAGCATGGGTCATAACATCGTCATTTTGAAGGCCGATGAAGATCCGTTCGAGTTCAGCACCGACACGAATGAGCAAGGAGGCAATCTGGCTAATTCGTACGCCCCCGAGTCGGTGCGTGGGCGGATCATCGCGTTGAGCAAAATGGTCGGTGGCGGCGAAAGCACGTCGTTGGAGTTTCAGGCCCCCGAGACTCCCGATGAGTACCCTTTCCTGTGTTCCTTTCCAGGGCACGTCGGGATGATGCGCGGCGTGTTCGTGGTCCAATAGAGCCTTAGTCCATGCGCGGGCGGCCGCATCTTGAAACCACGGATGGCATGGACGAGGGAACCTTGCGAGATGGATGTTTTGCCTGTGCGAGTCGGTGTCCCGTGGTCTTGTATCGGATTTCGAGCCCCGGTTGGGTTGCCGATATGAGTCCTCGTTACGACTCTGAATGAAAGCTCGTATACAGGACGGTCTCTGCTGTGCAACCTCGCTTGCGCCTGGAGGTGCTGCCGGGGTCCGGTCTGATGGGGCGAGCCCAAGTCTGGTCGTTCTCGTAATGTGGTGCGAAACAAAGCTATTAGAAGAGTTCGGTGGCATGAAGACTTCATACGTTACGGTACGGGTGCTCGCGGCAGTGTCGCTGGGAGCGTTGCTGGCGGGGTGCGCAGCCAAAGAAAGCGGCGGGCCACAGGCTGCCGCGCAGGGCAGCTTGGCGGAACGCAGTTTTGTGGCGCCTGGCGAGTTGGATGAATACTATCTGTTCTATTCCGGGGGTCACGCGGGTGACGTTCGGGTGGCGGGGCTCCCGTCCCTGCGGCACATCAAGACCATTCCCGTGTTCAGCCTCAATTCGGCTTACGGCTATGGCTACGACGATGAATCTCGGGAAATGCTCGGCGATTTCACGTGGGGCGACGCGCATCATCCCGCCCTGTCCCAGACCGACGGCGATCGAGATGGCCGCTGGCTATTCATCAACGACAATGCCAACAATCGTGTGGCCCGCATCGATCTGCGCGATTTCAAGACCAAGCAAATCCTCGGTCCGATCCCCAACACGTCCGGAAATCACGGCTCGTCGTTCGTGACCGAGAACACCGAGTACATCATCGGCGGCTCGCGGTTTGCCACCCCGTTGCCGCGCGGCGCGGTAGCGCCGTTGAAGGATTACGCGCAGCGGTACAACGGCGTCTTCACGGCCATCTCCGTCGATCCCGAGACGGGCGAGATGAAAGTGGCTTGGCAGATCAAGACTCCGCCGTTCCATTGGGATCTGTCATCTACGGGCAAAGGTCCCAGTTCGGGCTGGTTCTTCTTCACTTCCTACAACTCGGAGATGGCCCACGAGCGATTCGAAGTCGGCGCAAGCCAGGCTGAATACGACATGGCCGCGTTCGTCAACTGGCGGCGAGCGGAAGAAGTGGTGAAGGAAGGCAAGACCGAGACTATCGATGGCGTGCCGGTGATCGATCCGACGAAGGCCGAAGGCGTGTTGTACTTTGTCCCCGTCGCCAAATCGCCGCACGGGATCGATGTAGATCCGAGCGGCCAGTGGGTCATCGCTAGCGGCAAGCTCGAGCCTTCGGTAACGGTCTTCAACTTTGAGAAGTTTCTCAAGGCGGTCGAGGCCAAGGAGTTCGACGAGCCGAAAGCCGGGATACCTGTCGTGCGTCACGCCAGTGTCGTGGAAGGCTACGTCCCGGTAGGCATGGGGCCGCTGCACACGCAGTTCGATGCCCAAGGGCACGGCTACACAACGTTGTTCATCGACTCGAAGGTCGCCAAGTTCCGCTTGCCGCCCTGGTCGGATGAAGACAAGCAGAACATGGAAAAGACCGTGGTCGATCGGATCGACGTGTACATCAATCCCGGGCACTTGGTGATCGGCGGCAGCGACACGAAGCATCCGGACGGCAAGTGGCTGGTGTCGATGAACAAGCAGTCCGTGGGGCGGCACATCAGCACTGGACCACAAAACCCCGAGACCAGCCAGCTTATCGACATCACGGGTGAGAAGATGGTGATGGTGGCCGAGTCGTTCACCGACAAGGAACCGCACTTTGCGCAGATCATCCCCGTGAGCAAGATCAAACCGGTGCGAATCTATCGCCGCTCGGAGAACAAGCATCCGCATCAGGTGTGGTCCGAAGAAGAGGCTTTTGTCAAACGAGACGGCAACGTCGTGGATGTGGGAATGCAGGCCCAGCGAAGCTTCTTTGCGCCCAGCAATCTCGAGTTTCGCCACGGCGACACAGTTCGGTTCCACGTCACGAACACGGAGCAATCCTATGGGATCAGCCACGGGTTTGGCGTCAATGGCTACAATGTCAACGTGGACGTCGATCCGGGCGAGACCCGCACGGTGACGGTCAAGATGGACAAGACAGGGGTGTTTCCGTTTTACTGCACGGTATTCTGCTCGGCCCTACACCAGGAGATGCAAGGATACTTTGTAGTCTATCCCGAGAACGAGTTTCCTGGCAATTGATGGGAATTCGTTCCCGGATGGGGAAAAACTCGCGTCGGGCGGCTCGGAATCGGACCGCGTAGGGCAGACGTCGTTTACCCTCGCCACGCGAGCGTTGTCGTTCGTACGGCCAATCCCGCTCACGAATCGGACGCGCAGCCAGTAGGCCAGCCGCGGGTCGTCCGGGCGTCCAACGACGAAGGAGATGCGACAATGAGACGCGCGCTTAGTCAAGCTTTGCAATGGAACGAGCGATTCCTCCACAAGCGGCTCGGCGCGCTATCGCGGCTGTGGATTTTGGCGGCCACCGCCTGCCTCGTGTTCAGTTTCTTCTTTCCGTTGTGGCACATTAACCTCGTTGCGCCGCAATATCCCGAAGGACTCGATCTGTGGATCTACAGCTATCAGATCAGCGCGGGCAACGAAGGCCAGGATTTGGAGGAGATCAACATCCTGAATCACTACATCGGAATGCGGCGGCTGGAACGGGCGGATTTTGTCGAGATGACGGCCATCCCGTTTGCGCTGGGGCTGTTCGTGTTGATCGGCCTCCGCAGTGTCGTGTTTGGCCTGATGAGCCAGCTCGTTGATTTGATCGTGTTGTATCTCTATTTCTGCTTGTTTTCGGGCGCCGGGTTCATCTATCGGATGTACTCCTACGGCCATCACCTCGACCCCAAAGCGCCGATCAATCCCGAGCCGTTTTGGCCGGCCTTGTTCGGCACCAAGCAGATCGCCAACATGACGCAGACCAGCCTGCCGTCGGGGGCAAGCTACCTGTTGATGGCGGCATTGGCCTTCATGCTGTTGGCGATGATCCAGTCCTGGCGTCAGCAGCCGTTCTACGATTCGTCGGGCGGAGCGACGCCATGATTCGACCTTGGCGCGATCGCCGCGCCGCTGTCGTGAGCGCGTGGCTCGTCGCGGCGTGGTCTCTGGGCTCGATCGCGGCCGGATCGGCGCAGCCAGCATCCGACGGGGCGCTGGCCGCCATCCCCGAAGACGCCGCCTGCGCGATCCCGGGACGAACCGTGCGCGTGCTGCCGACCCAGTCGCTGCAGGCGGCCATCGACGCGGCGCGCGACGACGACGTGTTGATCCTTGCCCCGGGCATACACCACGGGCCGATCGTTGTGTCGCGCCCCGTGGCGATCCGCGGCGAACCGGGCGCGCAGGTGGTCGGCGCAGGTCGGGGCAGCGTCGTGACGGTGACGGCCGTCGGGGCGGACATCGGTGCGTTTGAGGTTCTCGGTTCAGGCCGCGATCTGTCGCGCGAGGACGCCGCGGTGCTGGTGCTGGCCGACAAGGTTCGCGTGGCGCGTCTGGTGATGCAACAGAACCTTCACGGGATCTATGTCCGCGGGGCGAAATCAGCCCGACTCGTCCGCAATCACGTGATCGGGCTGGCTGCGGCCGAGGCGCAACCGGCGGTCACCGGCGCCGAACGGATGCTTCGGGCGGACGCCATCCATCACAGCCCTCCCGGCACGCAAACCTTGATGGGCAACGGAATCCACCTGTGGAACGCCAGCGGCGCCGTTGTCTCGAACAACCATATCGAACGCGTTCGCGACGGCATTTATGTCGCACATACGGACCGGGCGACGTTCCGGGGCAACCGAGTGCATCACTCGCGCTACGGCATCCACTACATGTATTCGGACAACAACGTCCTCGAAAAAAACGAGCTGTGGCGCAACGTGGCCGGCGCGGCATTGATGTTTTCCCGCAACTTGCACGTGAAACGCAATCTATTCCGCGATCACAGCGGATTTCGCGCCTACGGGCTGCTGCTCCAGGACGTCGATACGTCGACATTCCTGGACAACGATATTTATGGCAATCTGGCCGGTCTGCGGTTGCAAGGCTGTAGCTCGAACACGTGTCGACGGAACACGATCGTCGGCAACCTCACGGGGATCATCCTGGACAGTTCGTCGATGGACAACGTGTTTACGACGAATCGCGTAGGGCCGAATCTGCGTCAAATCGAGCTCACAGGCCCGCCGCCGCCCACCAGTTGGTCCGAGGATTCGATCGGCAACTATTGGTCCAGCGCGTTGCCATTGGATCTGGCCGGCAAAGGCGTTTCGGCGTGGCCCCACCACGAGGTTGACTTGATCGCCGGAAGGCGCGAGACCTTTCCGTTGACCGTTCTGCTGATGG
Source organism: Candidatus Anammoximicrobium sp. (assembly GCA_032229885.1). Classification (GTDB taxonomy): domain Bacteria; phylum Planctomycetota; class Planctomycetia; order Pirellulales; family Pirellulaceae; genus Anammoximicrobium. Next base: position 9,569 of record JAVYAJ010000149.1, read on the forward strand.
GCAGCGCGGGCATTAAGGCCGTCGAGTGGGCCGTGAGCCATGCGCCCGTGCCGGGCATGCGTTACATCACCGATCCCCACCCGTTGACGCGTGAGCGAGCCGAATGATCGAAGTTCGCGATCTAAGCAAATCCTACGGCACGAGGACGATCCTCAACGGCGTGTCGCTGAGGATTTCGCCGGGCGAATGCGTGGTTCTGACTGGCGAGAACGGCAGCGGCAAAACCACGCTCTTGCACGTGCTCGTCGGGCTGCGCCGCGCAAGCGGCGGCCAAGTCGTCTGGAAAGGCCGGACGCTGTCGGGCGCCAGCCACCGGGCATGGCGCGAAGCGCGGATGGCCTGGGGCTTTCTGCCCCAAAGCGTGTGGCTGCCGCCGGGAACGCAGGTCGGCCGGTTGCTGAAGTACCACGCCCGGCTGCGCGGCCGGAAACTTGAATCCGCCCACCGCTGGCTGGATCGCGTTGGTTTGTCAGGCACGGAACGCCAACCCGTAGATGCCCTGTCGGGAGGAATGCAGCAGCGGTTGGGGATTGCGTTAGCCTTGTTCTTCGAGCCAGAACTGATCGTCATGGACGAGCCTGCCAGCAATCTGGATCCCGGTTGGCGCGGCCATCTGACCGAATGGGCCCGCGAGCACGCCCGCCGCGGCGCCGCGATCCTGGTCACCAGCCAGCTTCACGAGTCGTGGGGCTCCGACGTCCGCCAATGCCACTGCGCCGGGGGCCAGATCGTCGAGAACGCGTCCGCGCGGGAGGTGGCTCGGTGAATCGTGTCCTGACCGTCTCGATGTGGGACTTGGCGCAGGGTCTGCAGAATCGTTTTTTGCAGATCTTTGCGCTGGCCTGTGTCATGGGAGGCTCGGCGCTGCTGGCCGCGTCGCCCGAACAGCATACCTTGCCCTTGGTGCTGATCCAGGCCATCCTGTTCTTCGGTTCGTTGTCGGGATGCCTTGTCGGCTGGAGCAGCGGCCAGCAGGTCCGCGCGCAGGGCGCGTTTTTCTTTGCCCAGCCACTAGGCGCCGGCGAATTGTTGTTGGGCAAACTGCTGGGCACCGGCGGCTGGTGCCTCCTGCTCTTGCTGCTGTTCATCGGCCCGGCGATGTTGCGCGCCGGCCTGACGCAGACGCTGCTGGGGCTGCTGGGGTTGAGCGTCGGGTTTTTACTGGTTTGTGTGCTCGCCGGCCTGCTGCTGGGATTGCTCCTGCCACCCGTGTCGGGACTGCTAGCCGTGCTGCTGGCCTGGGCCGTGTCCGTCGCAGGCTGGGAGCTCGGCTTATTGGTGCTCGGCAAGACCGCCTGGATCGAGCAGATGCCCGCGCTGTTCGTGGGGCTGCTGCTGATCAACCCCGCTGGCGCGTATCGAGTCGCTGCGTTGATCGGGCTGGATTCGATTCCGTTCGACGCAACGGAGTTGGAGACCGGTCGACTGGTGTTTCAGCATATCAAGTTGTTTGCGACTGCCATCTTCGCCGCGTGGCTGGCAGTCCTTTTCATCACGGCGCGGTGGCGGTTAGGCCGGCAGCAGTTTTGATCGCGCGGCGCGGCGCGCCGCAGTCTGACGGCTTTGTCTGCAGGGACAGGAGCGTACGACGATGACTGGTGATCGTGTTCGAACCAGGCGGTGGTTTCGTCCGGTGCTGATGGTGACGGTGTGTGTGGCTCTGGGTTGGTACATCGGCAGCCGCAGCGGTCAGACGCCCGATGCGGAGACGTCTGCGCCGGGCGAGAGCAGCTTTACGGTCTATCGCAACATCGGCGCCCAAATCGTGCGTCTCGACCCGGAGGTCAATTCCATCACCGTCGATCACGAGGAAATCCCTGGATTCATGCGAGCCATGGTGATGGACCTGAAGGTGGACTCGTCGGTCAAGCTGGCCAGCTTCAAGCCCGGGGACGCGATTCGTTTCGACCTAGCCCGTGTCAACGGAGTCTATCAGATCGTGTACATCCGCCCCGCCTCCCCCAACGAGGAAACGGTGGATTCCACCGCGGCGGCCGTTCCCGCCGAACCGCCGTTGGAGCGCGGCGATCTGGTGCCCGACATCGAGTTGATCAACGCCAAGGGCGAGCCTTTTCGGCTCCGCGCGATGGCGCCGCGTCGCAAAGTCATTACGTTCTTCTATGCTCGCTGTCCGCTGAAGGACTTTTGTCCCGCACAGGCCGAGCGTCTGGCCGAACTGCAAAAGTTCCTAGCCAGCAGCGGCAGCGACGTGCACCTGTTGAGTCTGACGCTCGACGGCGAACACGACGGGCCTGACATCTTGTCCGGCTATGCTGAACGGTTCGGCGCCGACCCGGCCCGCTGGACTCTGGCCGGCAGCAAACACCCGGAACAGATTCGAAGTTTTGCCGACCGCGCCGGCGGCGAGGTCCGCAAGCACGCCGACGGCAAATCGATCGATCACGCGCTGATTGCGGTGCGCGTAGACGGCGACCGCATCGTCGACCGCGTGTATGGGCTGGCGGCGATCGAAAAGCTGCTGCGGCAGATGTGAGACGCCTTTCTCGGCCGCGTTTTGCGGGCGCCGACAATCGCTGTCGCCACGCTGCGGCTGTCGCCACGCTGCAGCTGCCGACATGTCGAATCCGCGCCACGCCGCGTTTTTCACTACCGACGTTTTCCGCCACCCACGTTTTCCGATGTCCACACGCGCAACCGCCGCCGACCTGCGTTACATGCGCGAGTGCATCGCGCTGGCCCGCGAAGCCCGCGCTTCGGGCGACCATCCGGTCGGCTCGCTCGTCGTTCGCAGCGACGTCGTTCTGGGGCGAGGGATCGAAAGCACGCGCCGCCTGCAGGATGTCACGGCGCACGCCGAGGTCGAAGCGTTGCGCGCCGCGTGCCGCGAAGTGGGGAACCTCGATCTGCGAGACGCAACGCTGTACACGACCGTCGAGCCGTGTTATTTGTGTTCCTACGCGATCCGCCAACTGCGCATCGCCCGCGTCGTCATCGGCCTCGCGTACCCTGCCGCGGGCGGCGTCTCGTCACGCCATCCGATTCTCAGCGACGCTCAGATCACCTGCTGGGACGCCCCGCCGGAGATCATCACGGACGTCCTCTTGGACGAGTGCAATACGCTGGCCACCGCCACCGCTAGCACCAAGCCCCCAGCACCCGTCTAGCGCGTTGTCCAAGCGTAATCTTCGGGTTGTTGCCCGCGCCAACGTGCGGGATTGCCGCGGTCTGGAGACCACCGTCACCCTGGCCGGTTGAAAACTTGGTCTTGCCACGTCGTGCGGGTAATGGTTGATATTATCGTTTTTGTTGCGCAGTTGCACGATTGGGCCGTGTCGGCACGCCCTGCCACCAAGCCAGCGATTAGGGTGGCACGCCCCTGAGGCACGAAGGGCGTGCTGGGGTGGCGCACGACCCTGCCACCAGTCGTTCGGCTCATCTGGGCCGTATCGGCACGCCCTGCCACCAAGCCAGCCATTAGGGTGGCACGTCCCTGAGGCACAAAGGGCGTGCTGGGGTGGCGCACGACCCTGCCGCCAGTCGTTCGGCTCATCTGGGCCGTGTCGGCACGCCCTGCCACCAAGCCAGCCATTAGGGTGGCACGTCCCTGAGGCACGAAGGGCGTGCTGGGGTGGCGCGCGACCCTGCCGCCAGTCGTTCGGCTCATCCAGGACCTAACACGGGCCAGTGCCCGCAACCCAAAAGCGTACTGTACAGACCCGTGTACAAGATGAGCGCGTGATACGAACGAAGACTCCAACGGCAATAGCACGCGGTCGGGCAGCCCCGTTTGGGCGCTGAATCTGTTTGGCTGAAGGCCTCCGATCACCGTAGCCTGGGGCAACGCCCCAGGACTGGCGCCGCGCGCACATCTTTTGGCCGAAGGCCATATTCATGCAGGCGGAGGTGACACGTTGATGTTGGCCTTCGGCCAACACGGTTGCGGTCGTCTATACGCTTCCTGGGGCGTTGCCCCAGGCTACGTTGGTGATGGCCTTCGGCCAACACGCTTCCGGTCGTCTGTGCTGCGCAACAGTCATGTAATACCAATTCCTCCTACCCCCACAGTTTCCGATTTTTTGACCGCGCCAGGTGAGAGCCTCTCTGACCACAGCAGACATTCATCGAACCCGTCCGGCGCGAGTCGGGCGTCAGCGGCTGTCTGCGCTCACCCGCCCACCAGGCAAAGCGGTAGTCGTTTAAGAAATTGACCGTGCCAGCCGCTGCCCCCAAGGCGTGCGCTTGCAATTCGATGGGGTGCATTCCCGTTTTGCGCACTAAGTGCTAGCAGTGCTAGCACTTAGGGAATCCAGATCGCGTCGTTGGGCTCTAGTGGGAAGCCGGTATTTGG
>JAVYAJ010000150.1:0-17446 GCA_032229885.1 Candidatus Anammoximicrobium sp.
CGTTTCATCGACGTCCTTGCGCGGGCGAACTGGCCGGGCTACAGGAAAATACGTTTTGGAAACGCAGAGACGCTGAGGACGCTGAGATTTCGGCGCGCGCGTCGTAGCCGAGAGAGACGTGACAGGCGAATCACGGCGGATGGACACGGATAACGGGGATGAAGACAGACGGTTAGACGCGATGTCTTTATTCGTGTGATTCATGATCCTCCTCAATATTTCTCGATCCTTGTTTGGTTGCGGCTGCGGGCCGCGCTAGGTTGGCTCGGCGCATCTATTGAGCCACTAGACGCCGCAGCGACGCGCCAGCGAATCCAACGCGTCCGTCGAGCGAACAAGCTCGGCGTGCAATAACTCTCGGCTATCAAATCTATGCACGTCAAGGCTCAAGGAATCGGATTGGCATCTCGTGGCGTCTATGCGTTCGGCCGCCTTCATCGTTCGGCAGATCATTTTGGGTCCAATCCCGGCGCGGCGGCCCGGCCACACTTCGGCGGATGCGCTCGATTGCGGGCGGCGCATGGCGTGTGCTCGCTATGGACGGCGCCCCTGATCGCCATACCCGGAAGGATGCGCGCGATGCCAGTTCCAGGCGGTGGCGATGATGTCGCGCAGCGTCGGATACCGAGGCTGCCAGCCCAATTCCTCGCGGATGCGTTGGCTGTCGGCGACCAGGGTTGGCGGATCGCCCGGGCGTCGCGGGCCCACGCGAACCGGGATCGTGTGGCCGGTGACCTGGCGCGCGGTCTCGATGACCTGCTTGACGCTGAACCCCTGGCCGTTTCCCAGGTTATAGACTCGGCTGCCGCGATCCAGCGCCTCGAGCGCCAGGATATGGGCCTGCGCCAGATCGGCGACGTGGATATAGTCCCGCACACACGTCCCGTCCGGCGTGTCATAATCGTCGCCGAAGATCGTGACATCCGGCCGCTGGCCCAGCGGGACCTGCAAGACGAGCGGAATCAGGTGATACTCGGGATGATGATCCTCGCCGCGTTCGTCGGTCGCCCCGGCCGCGTTGAAGTACCGCAGCGCGGCATACCGTAGCCCGTGAATCCGCTCGAGCCACATCAGCATACGTTCCAGAATATGCTTCGACTCGCCGTATGGGCTGCCCGGCACGATCTGTTCGGACTCGGTGATCGGGATCCGCCGCGGCGCGTCGAACAAGTTGGCTGTCGAAGACAGGATGAACCGTCGCGTCCCATGGGCAACCGTCGCCCGCAGCAGGTTCAGCCCGTTGGTTACGTTCTCGCCAAGATAGCGGAACGGGTTCTGCATCGACTCGCCGACCAACGTATGCGAGGCGAAATGCATCACGGCCTCGGGCCGGTGCTGGGCAAACACGGCGTCCACCGCCGCTTGGTCGGCCAGATCGCCGTGGATGAATACGGCCTGCGACGGCACGGCTGCTCGGTGCCCTTGATACAGATTGTCGAACACGATGACATCGTGTCCCACGCCGGCCAATTGCTCGGCGACAACGCTGCCGATATAGCCTGCGCCACCGGTGACCAGGATTTTCATCAATGATCGCTCCTGCCTGAAGAAGTTGCGTGCCGTTCGACTGGATGCGTGCGCGATCCAATTTTAATTGTTGGGCAATTGTAGTCGCCAGAGTACGGGATTGCGGCGACCTGGCGACCGCGGCTACCTCGACGTTCGGTCTCGACGACGCAGCGGAGGCTCGAGCCGCCTGGAGCGATGGCCCGCGGAAGGCCGCCGCGTTTTCGTTCATCTGCCCAGCGCGCGATCCGTCCGACCGGCCAGCCCGACCGGCCGACCGGGCCGAGCGCGTCGGATCACGGGTGCGCCGCGGACGCCGGCCGTTCCGGCGGACCGGATTTGGCGCTGCTCAGGCGTCCGCGGATGTCGCGCAAGCGTTGTCGCAATTCCGCCTCGAAGCCACGGTCGACGGGCTGATAATATTGGCGTTCTACGCCAAGGTAATCCTGGGCCGCCACGCCGCCGTCGGCATCGTGGGCAGATTGATACCCCTGGCCGTGGCCCAACTGGTGGGCGCCCGCATAGTGGGCATCGCGCAGGGCCTCGGGCACGGGCAGCGTGCGGCCCTGCCGGACGTCGCCGCGCGCCTGGGCGATGGCCGTGGTGGCAGCGTTCGACTTGGGTGCGCAAGCCAGATAGGTCACGGCCTGGCTGAGCGTCAGTTGGCACTCGGGCAGGCCGATGAACTCGCAGGCCTGCATCGCGGCCACGGCCAGCGACAGGGCGTGCGGGTCGGCGTTGCCGACGTCCTCGCTGGCCAGGATGATCAGCCGTCGGCACAGGAACCGGACATCCTCGCCCGCTTCGAGCATCACCGCCAGCCAGTACAAAGCCGCGTCCGGATCGCTGCCGCGAATGCTCTTGATCAGCGCGCTGATCGTATCGTAGTGGGCATCGCCGGTCCCGTCGTAGACGACGGCTTTACGCTGCACCGATTCCTCGGCCAACTGACGAGTGAACTCGACCGGCCGCCGCCCGCTGGATAGCACGCCGATTTCCAACGCCGTCAGCGCGCGACGGGCGTCGCCATCGCAGACTTCGGCCAAAAAATCCAGCGCATCGGGATCCAGGCGGACGTCGAAGCGGCCTAAGCCGCGCGAGGCATCGGCGGCGGCCCGGCGCACGAGCGTCTTGATTTCGGCCGGCGCGAGCGGCTCGAACTGAAAGATCTGGCTGCGGCTGACCAAGGCACTGTTGACGGCAAAGAATGGGTTGGCGGTCGTCGCGCCCACGAGCGTGACAATGCCGTCCTCGACGTCCGGCAGCAAGGCATCCTGTTGGGCCTTGTTGAAGCGGTGAATTTCGTCGATGAACAGCAGCGTCCGCTGTCCGTCCGCCGCCAGTTCGTCGCGGGCGGCCAGCAATGCCTCGCGCAGCTCTTTCACACCGCTGGTGATGGCGCTCAACTGAACGAAACGACGGTGGCTGGCGGTCGCCAACAGGCGGGCGAGCGTGGTCTTGCCCGTCCCGGGCGGGCCGTAGAACAGCACCGAACCGAGCCGGTCGGACTTCAACAGCCGCCACAGCAGCTTGCCCTCGCCCAGAAAATGCTGCTGGCCGACGAACTCGTCGAGCGTCGTCGGGCGCATTCGCGCCGCCAGGGGCTGGGCCTGCCGCAGGTTGTCCGCCTCGGCCTGCTCGAACAGCGTCTTTGCCGCCATCTATGCCTCCTCGTCCTCGCGAACCACGATGCGGCTGCCCTGAATTTCCACGATTCGCACCGGGCGGCCACGTTCGACAAAGTCGCCGTCGGTCAGCACGTCCAGATAACTAGCGTCGAAACGAGCTTTTCCGGCGGGCCGTAGGGACGAGAGGGCGACGCCGGAATCGCCGACCCGCACACCCCAGGGATTTTCGTCGCTGGCGGGCGGCACAGAGGACGCATTCAAGCCGTCGGGCGCGGGGGCGCCAGACGCGGCGCCCGCCGGTTGTAGCACCAATCCGTTCAGGATGGGCAATGAGCCAAAATGCCGGCTGAGGATCGTGGCGATCGCTAGGAACGCGACGGCGGAACAGCCCAGCACCAGGACGGACGTGCCGAACGTCTCCCATTGCAGCCGCGTCTCGGGAATCAGGAACGTTTGGCTCGCCATCACCACGCCGGCGAACATCAACAGCAGTCCGGAGATGCCGGCGATCCCGAACCCGGGCAGGACGAAGATCTCGACTGCCAGAAACGCTACGCCGATCAGGAACAGGACGACTTCGAGCAGCTCGGCGGTCCCGCCCAGAAAGCGGCTCCAGAAAAATAGGCCGAAACACAGCAGCGAAACCAACCCGCCCAGCCCGATGCCCGGCGTGCTCAGCTCGACGTACAACGCCACCAGCCCGACGATGAACAGCAAGGCCGTCACGGACGGCCAGTTGAGAACGTAGACCGCCGTGTCGACCGCGCTCGCCTCGATGACCCGCGGCAACGCGGTCAGCCCCAACAACGCTTGCAGCTCTTGGCGACTTTGCGTCGTGGCGTCGGCCAATCCCAGTTCCACCGCCCGCCGTCCGTTGACCTCCAGAAAGCTGTCTTCGCGCGATTCCAAGACCGGCGGACCTTTGATCCAGCGATCCGGCTTGGATGCGGCCTCGATTTCATGCTCGGACATGAACGTGACCGCGCCCGTGTCGCGATCCGTGACCTGGTACACAACCAGATTCATGTCCACCATCGCCTCGGCCAACGCCGGCGGACGACCGTGCGTCTCGGCCAAATCGCGGATCTTGCGGGCCAGGTCGCTGCGGATCTTTTCGGGGGCGTGGCGGAACAAGAAATCCTCGCCCATCACGATCGGCCCGGCATCGCCCAACACGGCATTGGGGTGCATGATGATCCGTTCGCAACCCAGCGCGACGATCGCTGCGCCGCTGAGCGCTTCGCGCGGCACATAGGCGACCGTCGCGGCCCAATTGAGATCTCGCAGCCGATAGGCCATGTTGAAGCTGGATTCGACCAACCCGCCCGGGCTGTCGATTTCCACGATCACCAGGTCCGCGCCCTGTCGCTGAGCGTCGTCCAGCTTACGATGCAAAAACTGGTCGAGCAGCGGCGTGACGGTACCCTCGAGCCGGATCAGCACGGCCCGCTCGTATTTGGCTGGCGGATCCGCGGCGACGACTGGACCGACGTCCGACCCTCCGATGGCGCCCAGCATCGCGGCCAACGCCGCGCTGAAGCCGATGCTCGAATTTCGCCAGACGCTCATCGAAAAGTCTCCCGCTCCGCGACACGTGGCTCTGACGATTCCGCGATTTGGATCCCCGTTATCCGCCGCAGAGCTTGCAATCGCGCGTTGCCGGATGGGCCGTGCTCGGCTGTTGCCACCCGGCATGTGGCGTTCGGCCGGCCGTTCCTCGCCCGTGCGGCATTCGCCGGCCTTGTCGCCTCTGCTCACGCGACCGGAATCGGCGTCACCGACTGGCCAGGGTCGGCAAGCTGAGGCTGACCAAGTTGCTCGGTTGGCTCGGGATGGCGGCTTCGCCAATCAGCGTGTGCGCGGTGCAATCGTGAACGTTGATGGGCAAAAACTGGCCGATCAAGCGTGGCGTACCGGGAAACACGACAATCCGATCGCACATCGTACGTCCGGTCAGTTGCAGCACGTCGCCCTCCATGCCGCGTTTCTCAGCGGCGCGACTGGGCCCTTCGACCAACACCTCGACGGTTTGGCCAAGAAACGCTTGATTGTCCTCCTCGCTGATCGCATCCTGGATGGCCAGCAGCTCGTTGTTTCGCCGCCGCTTGACGTCGTCCGGGACGTCGTCCGGGAGAAGTTGCGAGGCTTTGGTCAGCGGACGCTCGCTGTACTTGAAAATAAAACTGCTCTTAAAGCGGCATTCGCGAATCAGCTCGACCGACTGCTGAAATTCGTCTTCGGTTTCACCGCAAAAACCGACGATAAAATCGCTGGACACGGCTGCCTGGGGGAGAATCTCGCGGATGCGGGCCATCATCTCACGATAGTCCTCGACCGTATAGCCACGTTTCATCGCGTGCAGGACACGATTTGAACCGCTCTGAGCGGGCACGTGCAGATATTGCGAACACTTGGGCAGTGCCGCCACCGTCTCGAGCAGCTCGGGGGTCATGTCTTTGGGGAAATTCGTGACGAACTTCAGCCGTCGGATTCCCTCGATCTCGTGCAGTTCGACCAGCAGATCGGCCAACCGGGTCGTCCGGCCGCCGCTGTGGTGGCGATAGCTGTTGACCGTCTGGCCCAGCAGGGTGATCTCGCGGCAGCCTTGGTCGGCCAGGACGCGCGCTTCGGCAAGGATTTCCGCGGGCGGGCGGCCCTGCTCGGGGCCGCGCGTCATGGGGACGACACAGTAGGTGCAGAACTTGTCACAGCCGATCTGTATCCGCAAGTACGCCTGCGCCGGGCTGGGGCGCATCACCGGATCGCGCAGCGGATCGAACGTCTCGTGGCTGCGGCGAATCTGCTCGACCGGCCCGTCCCATCGGTCGCGGCCGACCGCCAACTGACGGCCGTCGCCAGCCCTTACCGCCGCGATCAGCTCGGCGGTCTGCCTCAATTGTCCCGGACCGATGATCAGGTCCACATGGCTGGCCCGCTCGAAGATCTTCCGCTGGTCCTTCTGCGCCATGCAGCCCAACACGCCGATGACCATCTCGGGGCGCTGACGCTTGTGACGCCGCAGCTTGCCCAGCGCACTGTAGATTTTGTCTTCGGCGTGCTGGCGGACGCTGCACGTGTTGAACAAGACCGTGTCGGCTCGCTCGATCGATTCGACGAGTTCGTACCCATGCTGACGCAGGCTGGCCACGACCATCTCGCTGTCCAGTACGTTCATCTGGCAGCCGACGGTTTCGATGTACAAAAAATGTTCAGCGACGGTCAACGATCGATTCTCCTCAAGGGGGGGGCGCCAGCCCGCGGGTCACACGCCAGCCGGCCCGCTCGGAACGACCGATCTCGTGCGTTTCGAGTGTCGTCAAAGCTGGACCTTGGCATATTGGCATAGCCGTGAACGCCGGGCCGCTGGAAACCCGCCCTCCGACGAATGTAGCTACCCAAGAACCACCGTTGGATAACGCTCGAGCGCGAAAACGGCGACGTTCCGACCGCCGCACGGGCGTCTGCGCACAAAGGATCTACGCGCGGACATTTCGCGTGCGGACATGCTGGGCCGACCACGCGGGCAGACATGCGTTCGCGCGGCACGGCGCGAGCTGGCATCTGCCGTTAATGATACCGACCGATGGCCAGTCCGGCCAGATGCGACGCCCATCGATGTGTGTGGCGATCTCGAGTGACGTCAGTACGTTGGGGTACGCCACGACCAGGTCGTGTGCGCTCGTGCGTGAAATCGCCACGTGGCTGCGGAATCTTGCCGCAAGTATTACGAGAGAAATCGCCACGCGGCGGGGGCGCCGCGCCCACTCGGTTACCGCCACAACCTGGTAGTGGATGCGACCGAGCGTGACTCTCCGTCGCTGCCCCCTCTCGAAGGATGCATTTCAGGCTGACAAACTTGGCGGAAACTGCGCATCACGGATCGTGAATCCTGACTTGCGACACTAGGCAAACTGGCAAATATCTGGCTGCGGTGACCTGACAATCGTTATTTTGCGGCAGGGGTGCAAACGCGCCGATCAATCGACGCTGTGACGGCAGCTGCCGGTCGCAGCGGCTGAACCACCAGTGGTCAGTGGTCAGTGGTCAGGGGTCAGGGGTCAGGGGTCAGGGGTCAGGTGACGGCAGCCACCGATCGCAGCGGCTGAACCACGGGAACGGGCGCGCCCTAAAGTAAAACAGCGCAGGCTAGATGGTTTATGCCAGCCATGCCGAAAGTGATGATTCTAATTGCAATTCTGGGCCGATAGTGTGTAGCGAGAGTACATAGCTGTTCGGATTGCAACGGCGGTGCGTAGCGCCGTGCGTGCCGACGCTCGCGACAGACATGGCCTTGCCAGCGACCCGGGGGGCGCGTCGGCGAGGCCGGAGGAAACCTGGCAGCGGGCGCGATTGGCCGAGCGGGGGTGGATCATCCCTGCCGCTCGTCCGTGGAGTTCGACAGCACATGCTCGGTTGAGGGAGTGGGGACTCGAACGATTCATGCAGACGGAGTAGGTCGCACGGCGGTCCAACTTTTTCTCTGCTGCGGAGACTCATCGATGAAGATTCACGGGAACTGGCGAACCCGCTTGCTGGCCGTGCTGGCCTTGGTCGCGTGTCAGGCCGGCGCGCAGGGGCAGGCGCCGTATGGGCAACCTTACGGCGCTGCGCCGCAGATGGTTTACGCTCCGGGGCCGGTGGCGTATGGGTATAACCCAGGCATGATGGGCCCGGGGATGCCGTATGCGGCGCCGGGCGCTCCGTATTACCCGACGGCAGACATCTCGGTCGGTGACGACGCCCCGTCGTCGGGTGACGACTCGGGCGACTACTTGCTGTCCAACGGTTACACGGTCACTCCGCTGGGTCAGCACCTGGCTGCGATGCTCGGCGCGCTAGCGCCGTACAGCGAAACCGGGTGCTGCGCGCCGCATTGGTTCGACGTGCATGCCGAGGCGGTTTTTCTGAACCGGAACGACAAGGCCGCGTTCCGAGAACTCGTTCGACTGGGGCCGCTGGGATCCGCCTTGATCACGACCGACGACTTGGATTTCGACACGTTCAACGCGAGCATGCGGATCACCGGCACGTGGCAGACGGGCCCGGGCAGCAACCTGGAGTTCACGTACTTTGGTCTGAACGAATACTCGAAGAAAGCCGAGGCTCGCTCGAACGACAATCTGCTGTACGCGGCCTTCGACAACTTCAGCGTGGACGCGAACGGGTTTCCGGACTCGGCGGCCGAGATCGAACAGCTTCATCAGGCTCGATACCAGCGCGTCAAACTGGACAGCGATTTCGACAGCCTCGAGCTCAACTATCGCCGCCGTTGGATGGGGCCGAATTGTCTGGTGCAAGGCTCGTGGCTGGTCGGAGTGCGGTACTTCGAGCTCAAGGATCGGATGCAGTTCTACTCGTTCGCCGAGCGCGACACGTTGCAGCCGCCGGGACCGGACAGCGGCGGCGAGGCTTGGTACGACCTCCGCACGCGCAACTATATGACCGGGGCGCAGTTGGGCGGCGACGCGTGGTTGTGCCTGTTGCCCGGGCTGCGGATCGGGCTCGATGTCAAGGCAGGGATCTACGGCAACAATGTGAAGAGCAACACCAACATGTGGGGCCATGATCCGTTCGACAATTTCGTGGGTTTCATCAATCCCGAGGCCTTGGGGAATGACAAGGTGTCGTTCATCGGCGAGTTGGGCCTCATGTTCACTTACCAGTTTACGCACAGCCTGACATTCCGCGGCGGTTATCAGATGATGTGGGTCGAGGGCGTGGCCACCGCGCTGGACAATTTCAATCCTGACATCATCGACCGGACTCCCATGCTCGCCGACGGCGACCAGTTGTTCTACAACGGCTTCAACGTCGGGTTCGAATGGATGTGGTGAGCCGCCACGTCGTGTTCCCCACGACTTCCCAGACCGGTGCGTCGGCTCGGCCGCCAACGGCCGAGACTCGCACCGGTCTGTGTGCGCGCCCGCTTCACAACGTGCGGCGCATTGACTCGTGCGTCAATCGCGCGGCCCGCGCAAGAAGGCGGCCAAGCTTTCATCCACCCCGGCGTCCGCCTGCTCGTCTGGGGCTGCCGCGTGGTCGGAATCATCGGCCGCAAAGGCCAGCAACGCTGGAGAGGGCTCGCCCGGTGTGGCAGCGTGGTCCGACGGTTCGGCGGGGGCGCTTCGCGCAACGTCGGGCACGGCCAAGCCGGCGCTCATCTGCGCGGACCACTGCGCGATGGCGTCCTCGGACATGCCGGCGGCCCGCCACAGGGTGACTTGCGCCTCGCGACCCGCCGCAGCCAGCGTCGCGTGGATCGTCAGCCGCCCGTCTCGACCGTAGCGGAACCCAACATCGATGGGCGTCCCGACGGGCAAATCCGGCGGCAGATCCGTGACCAGCAAGCGGCCGATCTGCGTGCAGCCCTCGCCCGTGTCTGTGCCGCCTTCGACCACCGGGATCACGACGTCCCGTTGACCCTGCTTCGAGGTCTGAAACCGGCGGATGACGGCGGCGGGCAGCGGCGTGTGGCGGGCGATCATCACTTTGCGGCGCCGGAGTAGGGTTTCCAAGTCGACGCCCAGCACGCCCAAGGCGTGCGAGTTGACGTTCCGCACGGACAGCCCTCGCAGGCCCGGGCGATCGTGTTGCAGCACCCACCCGGCGTACACGGCGGCCCCGTGGGCCACGGCCTCGTCCGGCGACAGCGAGCGGTCTGGCTGCCGACCGGACTCGTCGGCCAGCATCTGCTGAATCATCGGCATCCGCGTGGCGCCGCCAACCAACAACAGGCGTGTGACGTCGCGCCAGGCGATCCCCGCTTCGTTCAAGAGGTCGCGACACGTCAGCCGCGTACGTTCCAGCAGATCGCCGGTCAACGCCTCGAAGTCGGCGCGCGTCAGCCGCAGCCGTGTTTGCCTGCCATCGTGCGCGATCGAGATGGTCGTTTCCATGCGCGAGGTCAAGGCGTGCTTGGCGTCGCTGGCCGCCTGCATCAGTCGCTCCCATTCGTCGGGCAATTCGCACAGATCGACGTCATGTTCCGTCCGAAACGCTTCGGCGGCGCGTCGGGCGATCCGTTCATCCCAATCGATGCCGCCCAGGCGCACGTCGCCCGCGATCGCCACCGCTCGGAAATCGAGTCGATCGATGTCCATCAGCGTGACGTCGAACGTTCCGCCGCCCAAGTCGTAGACCAGAACCCGCTCGTGAGCGCGCGCGGCGCCGTCGGGCGCGAGAAAGCGATGCTCCAGACCGTAGGCGATCGCCGCCGCCGTTGGTTCGTTGATGATGTCGATGACATCCAATCCGGCCAGCCGTCCGGCGTCCTGAGTCGCTTTGCGTCGCGGCTCGTTGAAGTGGGCCGGCACGGTGACGACGGCTTTGCTGAACTCGCCCAGTGTCAACTCGGCGTCCTGCTTCAACTTGGCCAACACGAGCGACTCGATCACCTCCGGTGGGAACGCACAACCGCAGATCGATTTGCCGAAATGGCGCTGGCCGACGTCGCGTTTGGCGAACCGCGCCACCCGGCGCGGCTCGAAGTCGGCGGCTCGCAGCGCCTCGCGCCCGACGACGGGCGCGTCGCGATCGAAGAAAACGGCGCTGGGCGTGAGCGATTCGCCTTCCGCGTTGGAGACGGTCCGCGGCCTGCCGTCGGCGTCCAGGCGCGCGAGCACCGAGAAGGTCGTCCCCAGGTCGATTCCCACCGCCGGTTCAGCTCGGATCGTCATTGTCGAAACGCCCCATCAACGAAATGAAATCGGCTCGCAAACGCACCCGCCTCCTGCTCTAGGGCAGCCTCGTCCCGGCAGGGACCGCGCTCGAAATCCTCGCCGACAAGCGCCTCTCTGGCGCCTCTCGCGTCGTTTGCGTCAGACGCGTTCCCTCTGAAACCGCTTTCAGGGCAACTCGCAGTATAACCGAAGCGGAGGCGCGACAACCATCCATCCGACGGAGATCGCGGGACAGCATACGTCCCGGGCGCGGCCCGAGATCACCTCCCACGTTTCGAGAACAGTCTTGCGCAAAGGCTCGAAGGGGCGGATTGCCGGTCAGGGGCGCCGCGGCTGCGCACGAAACAGGCGAGCCGATCTCGAGACGTCCATTCGGGGCACATTCGAGGCCAAGGCAAGGGCGCAAAGCCGCTGCCCGGCGGCGGCCCTGCGAGCGTCGGCCGCGGACGACGAAGCCGTAAGAGAACCGTCGAGGCGAAGCAGGCAAGGGCGACGCGGTGCGGAACGATTCGTTCGCCCCGCGAACGCGTACGACGGCGCGATCACAGCCGGTGCGCGCCGGATGGCCCGCGTCGATCCGGCGATCGGACACGTGGCTCAGCTCGGGCTTCGCCGCGAGCCAAGCCCCAATCCGGGCGTCGCGACCCGTGCGTTCCCCAGAGCCATCTCGGCTGCTGCCGCGGGATTTCCCGCATCGGGTCGCTGTTGGTCGAAACGTCTGGTTCGGTGATCGGCTGCCTTTTGCTGCGCGAGCCCTCGCTGTGCGGCCTCGCGCGCGTCGCGCCTTCTGAGCAACTCGGCAATCAGGACGCTCAGCCCAATCCCTGCCAAGAAGACAGCACCGGCGGCAAGTGCGAGAGTCTCGATCATGGTCGCCCCCCAATTCGGTCCGCGAGTTCGTGTCCGACCATTGGACCGCGCAGGCGGACGAAAAGTTCCGGCCCGTTCTCATCGCGAGACGTCGGCGGTGATGCGGAGTGCGACGCGGGGCACGTCGGCGCGCTTGGCACCCAACGAACGAATCGGTCTCGACAAACGGAAACGATCGCCCTGCTCGCGTCGCACGACACGCGTTTCGGCGGGTCGTCCGCGTATCTCGCATGGATGAAACGGCATCGAAGGGTGGTGCTGTGCGTTGCGGGCGAGCGATCGGCGCGATTTTCGCATGACGACCGTGATGGCGCGTGTTTCGGTGACTGCGCAGCGGCGACGCGGAGGGCTGCGAGGCGGGCGGCGATGGCGCGGGCCGTGTCGAATACGGCCTGTTTCGCTCGCTGAATCCAGCGTCGGCGTCGCCCGCCGCATGTTTCCATCTCGTTGCAGGTTTGCGCAGCCGCGATAACGAAAAGATTGCGCTCGCGTCCGTTGAAGAATTTGCATCTCGTTTTTCTTGAACTAGCGTACAGTTGAGCCGATGTGCCGCGCACCCCTCGCGCGACCTGCGGCGGCCTGTCGCGATGAAAACTCGAGTTGACTTGATGGCGCAATCCGCCCCGATCCCTGAACCTGCCGTGGTGGCCAGTCCGCTGCCGCCAAGCGACACGGAAACGTCGCGGGGGAGGATCTTGCTGCTGGCTCTGTTGCTGGTTGGGGGCGCGCTGGTCGCGTATGCCAACAGCCTTACGACGCCGTTCATCTTCGACGACCGCAAGTGGATCCTCGACACTCCGCAGGCGCGGAACATCGCCGCCGACTGGCGACGCCTCGAAATCAGCCAGCGGCCGCTCCTCATGCTCAGTCTGGCGGCCAACTACGAGCTGGGTTATCTGGATGTGCGGGGCTACCACCTATTCAACCTTGTCATCCACATCATCGCCGGCTTGCTGCTGTTCGGCATTGTTCGGCGGAGCATTGCCCTATACGGCGGTCGCCACGGCTGGCACGCGCCGGCCGCGGGCTTGGCCTTTGTCTCGGCGCTGCTGTGGCTCGTCCATCCGCTGCAGACGGAAAGCGTGACCTACATCATCCAGCGCTGCGAATCGATGATGGGGATGTTCTTCCTGTTGTGCTTGTACAGCGTGATCCGCGGCGCCCAATCGACGCGGGCTTGGCCGTGGCACGTGGCGGCGCTGGCGGCCTGTGTGCTCGGCCTGGGATGCAAAGAGGTCATGGTCGCGGCGCCCCCGGTGATCCTGCTGTACGATCGGGTCTTTCTATCCGCCTCGTGGCGCGAGGTCGCGCGGCGGCGCGGCTGGCTGCATGCACTGTTGTTCGGATCGGGGGTGGCGCTAGTGCTCGCGATGTTGCCCAGCATCCGAGGCAGCCGCGACGCCTCGGCCGGCTTCGGGGCCGGCAACATGACAGCTTGGACCTATCTTCAGACCCAGGCGGCCATCCTTCTGCACTATTTGCGCCTGGCTTTCTGGCCTCGGCCGCTGTGCTTGGACTACGACTGGCAGCCCGTTCAATCGCTGCGCGACGCCCTGCCCGCGGGCGTGGCGATCTGCGGCCTGCTGGCCGGTAGCCTGCTGGCTCTGCGGTATCGACCGTGGGTGGGATTTTTGGGCCTATCCTTCTTTCTCGTGCTGGCGCCGACCTCGAGCGTCATGCCGATCATCGATCTGGCGGTCGAGCATCGGATGTATCTGCCCTTGGCGGCCGTCATCGTTCTGACCGTCGTTGTCTCGTTCGCGACCGTCCGGCGGCTGGTGCGCGACGTCGCCGCGCGGCGATTGCTGTGCGGAGGCGTCACGCTGTTCGTCGCGCTGGTCCTGATCGGTTGGACCGTCCAGCGGAACGCCGACTACGGCGACCCCGTGCGGATGTGGTCGAAGGTGGTCGAGGTTGCGCCGCACAATTCGCGAGGACATCTCCTGTTGGGCACGAATTACGACATCCGCGGCGATGCGGCTCGAGCGCAGGAACATTTCGAGCGGGCGGTCGCGTTGGCGCCCGATTACCCGCGGCCGCACATGAATCTGGGCCTCCTGCTGATCCGCCAGGGCGATCTAAAGCGGGGCGAGCATCATCTGCGCCGCGCATTGCAGTTGAATCCTCGCTACAGCCTGGCGATGGCCAACCTGGGAAATGTGTTGGCGCGTCGCGAAGACTGGCGCGGAGCCATCGACTACTATCGTCGCGCGTTGGAGCTCGAACCCTATCGAAGCGAGACGTCCCAGAATCTAGCGGCCGCCCTGCTGCACATGGGCAAGCCATCCGAGGCAGTTACGGCGCTGCGCACCGCGCTGCGGCTGAACCCCCACTCGGGCGACCTGCGGCTGCGATTGGCCTGGGTTCTGGCGACGTGCGAAGACGACAACGTGCGCGATGGCGCCGAAGCGTTGCGGCTAGCACTGGAGGCGCGCGCGCAGGCCGGGGATGAAAACTGTCTGGTGCTCGATGCGTTGGCCGCCGCGTACGCCGAACTGGGGCAGTACGAGCGAGCCTCCGAGACGGCCGCGCGATGCTTGGAACTGGCCCGCGCCAAGGGCTTGAACGAAGACCTGGAACACTATGCCACTCGGCTGGCGACCTATCACGGCGGCAAGCCGTTTCGCGATCGCGAGGCCGTGTCGCCGCAGGCGCCGCAGCCGATTTCGGCCGACGGAGACTCGTAAATGTGAAGATCGATCTTGCCGAGGCCAACCTTGCGGAGGCCAACCTTGCGGAGGCCAACCTTGCGGAGGCCAACCTTGCCGAGGCGTTCGCCGCCCGCTCGACGAGGCATCGGCGCAGTCCCGTGAGACCCTAAATCCATGTCAAGCGAAGACCGACATCTGATCGTCATTCCTGCCTACAACGAGCAGGATTCTCTGCCCGGCGTGATCGCCTCGCTGCAGGTTCTGCCGTCCGGGTTCGAACTGTTGATCGTGAACGACGGGTCGACGGACGCGACGTCGCGCGTGGCGCACGCGCTGGCCGCGACTTCGCGATTGCCGCTGCACGTCGTCGACCTGCCGCTCAACGGGGGGATCGGCGTCGCCGTGCAGACCGGCTACTTGTTTGCGGCCCAGGCGGGCGGCTTTCGCTTTGTGATTCAATTTGACGGAGATGGTCAACACGACGCGACGGCGATTCTAGCGCTGGTCCACGAGGCGAATCGCGCGAACCTGGATCTGTGCATCGGCTCGCGCTTTCTGGGAGCGAGCGTCGGCGGATTTCGTTCCAGCCGGCTTCGCAGGGTGGGAATCGGCTTTTTGTCCCGGCTGATCAGCCTGCTGGGGCACACTCGCGTGACCGATCCGACGAGCGGCTTTCGCTGCGCCGGTCCGCGGGCGTGGCGAGATTTCGCGGTGCGATATCCGGACGATTACCCCGAGCCAGAGTCGCTGTACTGGTGCATTCGCAACCGGCTGCGAGTCGGCGAAATCGCCGTGACGATGTTCGAGCGCCACGCCGGACGGTCGTCCATTCGCGCCTTGCGTTCGGTGTACTACATGCTCAAGGTGACCTTGGCGATTACGGTCGACCTACTGCGTCCGAAAGAGGTGTCACAATCATGACTGCCGAACGGTTGATGTTCCTCGGCGGCGTCAGCGTGTTCCTGCTGACGCTCTATTGGGTCCGCAGTCGGCGGTTGCGCGAACGCTATGCGATCGCCTGGCTGGCGGTCGCCACGCTGCTGTTGCTGTGCGGCATCTTTCCTACGATCATCATGCGTCTGGCGCAATGGGCGCACCTCAGCTATTCCGCCGCTGTTCTGTTCGTTGCCTTGACGGCGGTCTATTGGTTTGCCTTCCTGGTCACGGTTTCCCTGACTCGGCAGCACCGGCAGAGCACGCGTTTGTTGCAGGAGGTGGCCCTGTTGAGGCATCGGCTGGCCCAGATGGAAAACCGGCTGGCCGGTGGTGATCCCGAGGCGGGGGGGCCGTGACGGACGCGGGCGGGGGTGGCCACGACGGAGCGTGGCCCTCTATGCGTCCAAGAGGCCGTGACGCGCTGGTGTGATGCGGGGGCTTTCGCCGCCGGCGCGCGACGATGGCTCGGGGACGTTGTCCGATCGGTCGCGAGGCGGGCGAAACCGGAGACGGAACGGGCCTCGGAGGGGTTCCGAGGCCAGGCCGGCGTCGCGGATCCATTCGATCGCGGCCCGTTGCCTCGTCCTACCAGACGCCTTCCAAACCTACGCGGATTCCCTGAGCCCAAAAGTCGCTGTCTCGCCAGGCGAACCGCGGACGGGCGGCGCCCGCGAACTCTTCCGGGGGCGGCAACAGGTCCGGGTTGACATCCAGATCGATGATGTCGCCGGGACGGACGACTCGACTCCAATACAGAAGGTCGTACCCGACGCGGGCAGTCAGACAGGGCGTCAACTCGTAGCCGACGCCGATGCCCAGTTCGGGAATCATCGCAAAGACATTCCGACGGTAATTGCCGATGTTCGTGCGTTGGGCGAGCAACCCGCCGGGATAGGCGCCGTTGTCGGCCGCGGCTCCGGAGATGATGGTCTGGCCGCGAATCGACACGGTCTGCTCGACGGCGCCCAGCGCGATTCTGCCCGTCATGTCCAGCAGCCACGGCCCCCAGGAGCGGCGCCAAGCCACGCCGAGATCGCCTCCGTGAAAGCTGTTCTGTGTCCCGAATGCGTCCTCGAGGGCGAAATTGCCTTGTTCGGGCGGAGGCAGCAGCGATCTGAGATCTTCTCGAATCTGGAGTCCCTCGCGCAGTTGCACGTAACGATATCCGGCCAAGAGATCCAGTCGCGAACTGCGGGGGATGGCGGCTCCGCACGGGTCGCACGGGTCGCACGCCGCCGCGCAATCGGACTCGCAGCACACGCGCCGCCGAACGCGAAAGCCGGCGCCGTGCAACTGGCTGAAGCTATCCACCGTGACCGCGCCGGCCAAAACCTGCGGGGTCGACACGATCTCGGCGTCTTCGCGAGCCGGCGGTGCAAACACACCGTCGCCATCGCGCGGGTTGATGTTGAAAAACGGACGAAATAACCGCGGACTGCCCGTCGAGTCGCTGGCGGCGCGAAAATGGCCCGTCGCATCGCCCAGCATCCAATAGTCGCCTTCGATGCCTAGATCGCCGCACGGGCTGAGCCAGCTTCCCAATCCAACGCGAAAACCGGAACGCGCGCGGTCAAGAATCGTCTCGTCGCCGTACAGGATCCGCGTGTCCGGGACATCCAAGGCCCCGGTAGTCCCGGTGGTGACCAAGGGCGGAATCGCCATTCCCTTTGTCCACCACAACAAGTAATCGGCTTCCCACCAGAGATTTCCGGTCGGCATGATCCAGACCGGTTCGAGCCCATCATCGCAGTACCCCAGATCTTCATCCCAATCCCAGAATACGGGCTCGTCGTCGACGATGACTTCGTGACCATGCGGCTGTGCGGCGATAGGGCCGGCGGCGGGCCGTTCGCTGGGCTTCGGCTGCGTAACGCTGGCCAGCCGAGCGGACCGGGGCGCCGGCGAGACGCCGCGAGCGCGGTCGGCGGCTACGGAATAAGACGACCGAGTCGGCATCAAGATCGTCACGCACAGTGTACAGAAGGTGACCGTTTTCCAGTTGAGCATGATCTTGCCTATCAGAATCGCCTCGGGAAACGAGAAAAAGCATTCCGCAGATTAGCATCGAGTGCGTGCAGAACTCGTACTATCGTTATCGACGGCGCAATCCGTAAACTTTGGAAAAAGCAAAAGGCTCACGTAAACGCAAAATTTGCTGTACTCCGCACATTTTAAC
>JAVYAJ010000151.1:0-46985 GCA_032229885.1 Candidatus Anammoximicrobium sp.
GCCGGCCCGTGGATCGCTCGGGCGCGGGTGATCCGATCCTGGGCGTCCGCCAAGGCGATCCGATTCAGAGCTTGCGTTTCCTCTTCGGCTGCTAGCAGTCCGGCGGCCTTGGCAGGATCTGGAGCGAGAAGCACGTCCAGATCCTTCTCCACGGCCCGCAAGTCGCGGTAACGCGCGTTGGCCTCATTCAAATCTCGCTTGTGCTGGATCGTAGCGACGGCCTCGGCAACCCGCCGTGCCTTGGCGGCGTGGTTCGCGGCGTCAGTCGCACACTCGTCCGCGGCCTTGACCGCGGCCTCCGCCGCCTTGAGGGACGTGTCCGTGTTCTGCCAGGCGTTCCGGACGGCCGCGAGTCCCCGTTCCGCCTGTGTGGCTGCCGCGGCTGCGTGGTCGACGAATGGTTTAGCGAGCCGATAGTGAGTGATCGCCCACGGGGATTTCTCGTCAATGATTTTGCCGGCCGCCCTGGCCTGTCCGATCGCGTCCCACGCAGCGGTCGAGTCGCCACGGATCGTGGCGCGATGGACGCGGGTCGCAGCCTGACGCAGTTCGGCGTCGGCCGCGGTCACGGCGGACTCGAGGCCGGCGGCAACCTTCAATTCGCGGATCGCCCGAGCATCGGTATCCGCGACGCGGGTCGCAATGTCGGCGACAATTCGTGCGGCCTGCTGAGCTTGGTTCGCATGACGTAGGGCCTGGATGCAGGATTGGCTCGTTTGGTCTGCAAAACGTTTGGCCAATTCGCGTTTGGCGGTCGCTTCGGCCGCACGCATCCGGGCGATGCGTGCTTCGGCGGCGTTACGTTGAGCGGGCGCATCCCGAGAATCGCGATCCGCCCGCGCGGCCTGATTCCTGGCTTCCTCGCTTGACAGGACCGCCTGTTGTCGAGCGACGTATGCGCGGTTGGCCCGGCGAGCGGCATCCTCGGCGATATCCCGCGCCTCCTCGGCAATTTGCGCGGCGAGCCTCGGTCGAGGCACGTCCGCCAATTTCGCGCGTGCTTCGCTGGCCGCCTTCAGGATCGAGGCGAGTTCGAGTTCCATGACCTCGGTGGCAGCGGTTCGCGCATCTGCGAGGGCTTGTTCGGCCGCCTTCACAGTCTGCCGTGCGGTCTGTAACTCGGTTTGTCCAAGGCGATTCGCAACATCGGCCCGCTGCGCGTAGACTTCGGCGGACTTGACGAGCTGCGTCAGGATGTCGTGTTTTTCCTTGGCCAGCTTGTACCAACCCTTGGCGTTATCTCTGGCGGTTTCGGCCAGCTTCGCGTTGCGTTTCTGATTCGCATCGTCGCCCTGGGCGGCCTTGGTGGCGAAATCCCTGGTCTGTGCCGCGGCTTCTTGGACGCGCTGGTTGGCGTGGCGAGCCTCGTCGTCCAGTATTCGTGCCTCGCGTTGGATTCGTTCTGCCTCTGCGGCGTTTTCCTGGGCGTCGCGGGCGGCCGTCGCTGCGCGATTGGCCGCCTCGCGGGCTTGGCTCACCGCGGCCCAAGCGGCGTCCTCTGCTGTCTTCGCGGCGCCTTGGGCGGTGTTGGCGGCCGGAAGTCTGGACCTCGAGGCCACGTCACGGACTTGTTTCGCCGTGTACGCCGCCGCTTCGGCTGCGGCGAGCGCGGCTGCGGCGTCCACTGCGACCTTTTCGGCGTTTCCAGCAGCGGCGGCGGCTGCTGCGACATGCTTATCCACCACACCGGTCAAATCGTGGGCTTCGTTTGCATATCGGATGGCCGTGTGGGCGAGGACCGTGGCTTCGTCGGCGGCCATTGCGGCAGCGTCTTTGGGGGCCGCCGGCGAGTCCTCCGCCAAGAGCGCAACCAGCCGAACGGGAATCGACGCAGCGCCCGAAGCGTGCATCAGGTTCGCGGTACGGAATGGCCCAACGTTGGCCTGCGGCAACCAAGCCGCCGATTCTCCCTGACTGGCGGGTTGGTTCGAGGCTGGGGTATCCAGGCTGGAATCCGATCCGGACTGCTGCGCGGACTGCGAGTGGCTCTGCAAGGCATCGGCCGATGTCGACGAGGTCGACGGCTGCGTTGGCGACGTACAGGGATGGGGGCCTCGACAAGTCTCGCAGCGGGCGCGTGGGCCCAGGACGTAGGCCTGCTGGTCGAAGTAGTGGAATGCGACCTCGGCCGACGGTTCGCTGGCCATATCACACGCCGCGCCGGCGGTTCGAGCACGGACCGTCAAGGAATGGACGCCGGGCGTGATGACGCCCCGGAGACAGATCTCGCGACAACACGTGCCGCGCGCGGGTACAGCGTCCACGGGTTTGCCATCGATGTAGGCGACGATCTCTGTGCTCTCGCTGATGTTGGCCAAACGGATCTTCATCTTGCTGCCTGTGATCCGGGCCAAGCCGAACTGCTGGACGGGCATGGGCGTCTCATTGGCATTCGAAATCGCCACGATCCGCGGCGGGTCAGGCAGCCGAACCTCGAAACGCAGCGGTGGGGATAGGTGGCTCCAGAGGCTGTTCACTTTATAGCAGGCCTGGACAACGTGGTTGCCGGGCGCGGGACAGGGCAGACTGAAGGCATAAGTCTGCAGCGTCGGATCCGACGACGATGGCAGGGCCAGATCCCCGATCCCGGGAACATGGCGGTCCTGCTCGACGGGTTTGCCGTCGAGCAGGAGGACGATGGATTCGGGCAAAGCCGGCTCGACCGGATCCATGGGGATCCGGACCTGGACCGTCAGCGGCCCCAAAGGAACCGAGACGCGGTAGGTCGGACGATCGGACGACGCCAGGAAGGGCTGTCGCTCGATCCCCGCGAGCAGCAGCGACGACAGCACGACCTCGGGGGCCGCGGGCTGGGTATCCACCGCCCATGACGGGAAATCCTCGACGGTCTTTAGACCCGTATCGTCGATCAATCCGGCGAGCGGATCATGCGATACGATGTCGCCATGCCATCCCTCGGTCAGCGCATGATTCAGCGGGTGATGGTGCGGACCGCACGCCTCGGCACACTGACCCGGCGCCACAGTCAACACACAGTAGGCGATCAACGCAAACGACGACATGCCGAAGCCTCCCGGAATCCAAACTCAAGCACCGAAGACAGGCCCGCCGTGGCCACGAAAGTACGGTGGCAATCGACGGCCTGGTTCTAGTCTAGTTACCCCTTTCGAGCGTTAGAAAAAAATCCATCTATCGCCTGGGGAATTTGGGGTATATCCGAGGAGACTCTCTGCGCAACCGCTACAACCGGACCGCCGCGTTTCGCGAAACCGTTGCTGGGTTTCCGGACGTCCGCTGGGCGTCGGCCGCGCATCGAAACGGACGAAACAAGGGCGAGCCGGGAATGGTTGGTCTGCGCCATAGCAACCGGCCGCGCCGTAGTGATCGTCTGCACCATCGAAAATGACCTGACGCGGCTCGAGCCGCATGGCGAGCCGTCGTTGCCACGGTTCGTGGCCCTATGACCGCGTCGTACTCCCCGTGTCGAGCCATGCGTCAGGCCTACGACGTTTTTCGGCCCAGCATTCGGTCCAGCGCGTCGGACGTCTGGTGGATCAGCGATTCGGGATAGTGCGCAAAGGGATGGAAGTACTCGAACGTCAGATAGCCGCGATAGCCGATCCGGTCCAGCTCGGCGATTACCGCGGGCCAGTTCGTGGTGCCATCCAGCAGCGGGCGGAACGAATGGAGGTTGAATTCGTGCGTCCGCTTGTCGTACTCCTTGAAGTGCACGTTCTTGATGCGGTGGCCCAGCAGCGGGATCCAATGCTCGGGGAATTGGTACTGCATGATGTTCCCCGTGTCGAAATGAATATGCACATGACGGCTGCCAAAACTGTCCACGAAATCGATCATCTCTTGCGGGCTGAACAGGTATCCGCTGGCGAAGATGTTCTCGATGTTCAGATGCACGCCGGCTTGTTCGGCCAGCGGGATCAACTGGCGCACGGCCGCCTTGGCTCGCTGGTCGCACACCGCGTTCGGGACCGGCTCGACGTCCGCGAGCCAGGGAACGTAGACCGCGCCGGGAACGACCAGCAGGTTTTCGACGCCCAGCAGCCGGGCGGCGGCGATCATCCGCCGAGCCAGCTCCAACCCTTTGTCGCGCCGCGCCGGATCGTTGTGTGTCAAGCTATACGGCCAAAACAAGAACGAGCAGAGGCCGCTGATTGCAATTCCCACCTGCTGGGCCAACTGGCCGATGGCTCGCAGTTCGTCGTCCGATGATTCCGCCGACAGCTCGCCTTCGAGGGCGAAGTTCACTTCGACGCCGTCAAAACCTGCGTCCTTCGCCAGTTGAAAACACTCGCGCAACGACATCCGATCCGGGTACGGAAACGCCCATAGGTTGATCGACTTTTTCATGTCGTAGCGCCGCGGCGCGGATTGGACGTCCGCGGCGGGCGCCGTTTTCGATTCCTCGGCCGCTGCCTGGGCCAAGCCCTGACGTCCCAGAAACGCGGCGCCGAACGCCGTGGAATACGCCAGCCACTCGCGGCGCGCAATCCGCGTGCTGTCAGTGCGGTCGCGAGTCGCCGCTTGCTGTTGCTCAGATCCGGCCATCGATGATTCTCCAGATGGTTAAAGCCAGAGGTATCGCAGAACCTAGCGCGGGCCGGCGCCCGCAACCTGACGAACTAAGACTGTGGCGCGAGGACTACCGCACCGCCGGGCGAAGGAAACTGGACATTCGGACATGGGAGCCGCAGAGAACGCAGAGTTTCACCTCGTCTACCACCTCAGCGACCTCAGCGTCTCTGCGGTTCAAACCTCTTCGTCTTGGCGCGGGCCAGTGCGCGCAACGCAAAAGTGTACTGTAAACACCAGTGTACAAGAAGTGCGCACCATGCGCGTGTGATACGAACGAAGACTCTAGCGCGGCCTGCCCGTTTCGCCACGACCAAGTATACCGTCCGAGGGCCGGATCGCGACCGACGGACACGCCGCGGCGCGCCGCCACCGGACGACGATCGTCGCCAGGCAGGTCGCGCGACGGAGCGGCGACCAGGCGGCCGCAAGGTCCGCAGTCCGTGTCAGCTCGTGTGGCGCACGTCGCCGTCAACGTCGCTCGGCGAGCTCAGCAGGCGGCGTAGCGGAAAGTGAAACTTGCCTAATTTCCCGCCATAGTTTCCCGCGCTGATCGCCACGACTCCGTCGCCTGCCGCCGCCCGCATGGCCGCCGTCATCGCCGCCCCGACGGCTCGTTCGTCGATCCCGTCGATCACGATTTCGTACGCACAATTGGCCGCCGGATGCAGGCGCGATTCGACGCGTCCGCGAAGCGTCGGGCAGAATCCATCGGCGGTGGATGCGCGCAGGCCGCGGTAGCGCGAGCCCACCTTGCTGCCGCTGCGGGCGACGCCGCCGGGAAAGGGCAGGATCACGCCCGCGACAGCAGAGGCCGCCGTCACGGCTCGGCGGGCCGCCGTCAACCCGACTTGTTTGGTCGTGGACTGGAGGATCACGTTTCCGCCGCCCACTCCCTTGGCCGCGCCCACGTCCTGCTCGACCAGGAACTCGCCATCCATCACCGGCACCCGCCAGAAACGGCGGCCGCCGAACAGTTTGCTCTTCTGGAAACCATCGCCAAAGAATCGCAGTTGTCTGCCTACCGCCAACCGTTTGTCGGCCGTGGGCAGACCATCGAAGACGGCCGTCGACGGGCAGGTCATCAGGCACTGGCCCACCCGATTGCAGACGGCCTTGGCCAGCGCGTCAGAGGAAATGCTGAACAGCAAGATCGCAGCCCCAGGTCGGCCATCGGGCGTTTCGTCGGCGGCCAAATACCGCTCGATCCCGGCCTCGGCGTCGCAAGCAATTACCGACGAGCCGTAGCCCGTAGTTTCGCGCAGGCCCGCTTCGAGCCAGTGTGCGTCGTGCGCGGTGACGATCAGCCGCGCGTAAGTCATGCCGAACGCCTCGGCGAACGTGTCATCGATGACCGTGGGGCCCAGATACACGCGGCGCCTCTGCTTCGCGGGGCTTCGCCTACCAGCCCAGCGCCATATTCGATTCGATTACGCGTCGCGCTCGGTCCAAGTCCGCCCCCGTCTCGTGCATGTACAGGCGAATGGCGTGCAGCTTGTCGCCGGCTGCCTTGGCCAGACAGTCGCGGGCGACTCCGCACGGATCCTGTCGCGGGCCTTGGGCAATCCCCAACATCCCTTTGGAGATCACCCAGGTGTCCCGTGGCCGCTTTGTCAAGCGAATCACCTCGTCGTGCGGATACGTTTGCTGGACGATCCCGCTCGCCGCCTGCTCGGTGTCCGCCCAGGTGATGATGATATGTGCGTTCGTTTCGACCTCGAATAACGGCATAAACGTCTCCTCTCCCTGATCGCCGGTTCGTGCGGCGTTGAACGTCCACGACAGACCACGCTTTGCACGCCCGTGGCGCTGTCCGCCCAGTTTTCTCGCCGCTGTCTGGGCCGCGCGGGCAGGTGTAGCTCTGCCGCTCGCCTAAGCATGAACGGATTCGCCCGTTCTTGCAATACCCGACGCAGGCTTTGTAAAACCTGCGAGTTCGGCACGTTCGACAGGATCGACATTAGACGTCTCGATACCCGAACCTGAACCTTGCTTGCCCTGTTTCACCAGTCTTCGCCAATTGCTTAATGCCAGAAAACGGCAGACTCCGATACCAAAAGCACGATGCTGGTTCACCCGTAATGTTTGCCCGAGCTGTCCAAACACCCATCCCAGCGGGTGTGATGTCAGTCAAGAACAGGATTTTGGCACAGGAGGATGTCCAAATGAAGCGAGTCTGGTTGTGTGTTTCTCTGCTGGCCGTGTTCTTCGTAGGATCGCGATGGCTGAGCGCGCCCGCACACGGTCAGTGCGGCGATTCGTGTCCGGCGGCGGACATGGGCTACGACGCGTACAGCGACTGCCCGAGTCTGGACGAAATGCGGACGTACGGCGAGTGCCATTGGCGCTACGATCAATGCCCATCCCAAGAGACTTCGAACGTCGCCGACGAGCAGCCTGCGGCGAACGATAACGAAGTGTCCACCGACTGCTGGTACGACTGCGAAGCGGACGAGTACTATCGTTACGAGTTCTCGCACAATGCCCCGCAACTCGTCGCGGACGAGGCCGCCGGAACGAACGATTCGGCGGACGACGAAACGTCGCGGGACGAAGACGCGGCGAGCGATACGGTGATGTACGACGCGGCGGCGGACGATCTGGAGAATCAGGTCGTCGAGAGCAACGTCTACGAACACGAAGCTGTCGAGTCGGTGATTGCGGACAGCGAGGCGATGGACGAGCAGACCGCGGACGATTCCGTGAGCAGCGACGAGCCGTCCGACGAAGTCGCGGCTGAATCGGTTTCGACCGACGCAGCCGAAATGGCGGACGAAGGGTCCAGTCCGGAATCCCATCAGTATGCCGACGACTACTATTACACGGACGACTATTATTACGCGGACGAGCATCACGGAACGCAGGCTTCTGACGAGCCGGCCGACGTGACGCCCACCGCCGAGCCCGCGATCGCCGAAGACCTTGCGACGGAAGATGCGCCGGCGGACGACGTGCCCGCGGACGACATGGCGACGAACGATGCGCAGACGCCCGACGTTGCCACCGAGGACGCCTGGCGCGCCGAGTCCAACTACGAGTACGACGACGGGTATGCGATGGAGTACGCGTCGGAAGCCGCGGCGACTCCGGTCGACGTGCGTGCCGAAGACGTGATCACGGAAGACACGGATACGACCGGCGAGGCGACGAACGATGCGCAAACGCCGGAGGTTTCCTACGAGGACGCTTGGTGCGAGGAGTACGGTTACGAACTCGAAAACGCGGATTCAACCGAGGGTGACGCGCTGGTTCCCGCGGCGGCGGACACCATGAACACGGCAGCGGCGGCCGGCGAGACGGCGGCCGACGAGGTGACCGAGAGCGAGCCGCAGATCGATGAATCCCACGAACCGGCCGACATCAGCGAGAACGGGTCGTGGGAACACGACTCGTCCGCGGACGACGCGAACGCGTTCGAGGAAGCGATGGATGCCAGCAGCGAGGAAACCGAGTCCACGCCGGCTTCGACCGCTTACGATCACACGTGCGGCGAGTGCCCGTACGATGCGGATTACTACGAAGCTTACTCGTGCGACGACGACGAGGCCATCGATCGCGAGGCCGTGAACAACGAGGCCGTGAACAACGAGGCCGTGAACAACGAGGCCGTGGATGGCGAGGCCGCGGATAGCGAGGCGATGGACAGCGAGTCCGCGGCCAGCGAGCCTATCCAGGCTTGGGATGACGCCGACATCGAAGCGACGTCGGACGAAGAAGCCGGGAATGCCGATCCGCTGTCGTCCGCGTCCGATACGATTCAGTTGGAGACGCACGTCATGTTGTCGCTGGCCCGCACGCTGGATCGCGTCGGCGGCGCGCTGCAATCCTTCTCGGCCTATCTGACGGACATGGCGACCTCCGACGTGGCAGCCCGCCAGGGCGACTCGCTCAACCGCTAGTCCTTGATCTCCTAATCGTAGGTTTTAGCGCATCCCGTGCTAAGCCCTGCCCCCTGCGAAATCCCTCGGGACTTTGCAGGGGGTTTTTTATTGCGCGCCGCGTTGGGTCGTGCGGCGACAAACGGCCTGGAGGCTTGCGTACCCGGCAGGATGCCGTGTTCATGGTCGGCGTGCGTAGGACCGCCCGATCGCCACGCGCCAACGTTGCGATGCCGGGAGATAGCAAATAGAATCGAAGCCCGGACGCGGCAGACCGAATCGGCAGCGGTTCTATCCAGAGAGTCTCTCATGCGGCAGCTAATTACCACGACGCAACGTGTGGCCGGGCGCGCAGCGCGAGCGATGCGACGGGCGATCGGCGCCGGCGCGCGCGACGGCGCTCTGCGGCTGTTGGTTGTGTTGTGCGCAGCCTGGGGCGCGGCCGGCGGGGCTGCGGACGGCGGGGCGGATGCGACGCCGGATGCGGCCCGATTGTGGCGGTTCGCCTGGGCGAGCGACATGCACCTGGATGGCTCGCGTCTGGATTATATGGCCGAGGCGTTTCGACAACTGCGCACCGACTGGCAGCCGCATTTTGTCCTGTTCACCGGCGACAACAACGCCTGTGTGGACGACACTGGCCTGCGCGAATCGTCGGAATCCGGCGGCTCGACGGTCTTGGTCTTGCCGCGAGCCGCCGCCGCGTCCGATGCATCCGCCCCGTCGCCTACGGATGAATCGGTCGGCGTCCGCCGCCAGCGGTTCCTCAGCGCATTTTTGGCCCGGCATCTGCAATTGCCCTATGCGATCATTCCGGGCGACAATTGGCCGCAGGGCTTCGAGGTGGTGTTTGGTCCAAAGCAATACAGCTTTGACTGCGGCGGACTGCATTTCTTGATGTTGGCTCCCGATCGACACTGCACGGGATCCAACCTCGAGGGGCTGTCGGCATTTGACCAGACGACACAGGATTGGATCGCGCGCGATTTGGATCGCAACCGGCACACGGCGACAATCGTGGCAATTCACGAACCGATCTATCCGCCCACCTTTCTCGATGCGCAGCCGCTGCGACGGATCATCGCGCCTCGTCAAAACGTGATCGCCGTGCTTCAAGGTCATCTGCATCGCGAGCTGGAATATCGTCTGGGAAAGACCGCGTTCCTGGTCGGTCCGTCGCTCGGATTGCCGCCCACGCAAGCGCTGAAAATCGTTGATGTTTATCCCGATCGACTGGTCTTCAGCACCGTGGCGTACGATCCGGCGAAGAACCGATTCACCCAGCGCGACGCGCGCCGGACGATCGCGATTGACGAGCCATGGCGGGGCCAATTGCACGCGCCGCCCGGCGTCGGCTTCGAGCCGTCCAATTACGACGCTGTCCCCGCACGACCGCTGATCGACGATCCGCAACTGCCGCTACGCTTCGGCGAGCTGCTGCAGAACGCGGCCAGTTTTTTGCTGCCCGCCAAGTGACTGTGCCTGTCTCGGATGACCGAGCACGAGGATCCGTCGCCTCCATCGGACCTGCGTGGCGCGCAGCCTTGAGGCGACTCGTGCAATCGCACATAATGGGCTGCCTCGTCGGATTGCCGACGAGGCGCAAACGGGGCGGAAGCGGCGGGCAGCCAGCGCGGAGGCGCCTCGTCAGGCAAGAATCGAGATCCGAAAGGCCGACATGGCACAGGGCGCTTATCACGGGCCGTTGGAGCAGGTCGACGACTGCTGTTGGCGCATCCCGCGAACGTACAAGCAGGGCATGCGAGTCGATGGGCTCATTTTTGCCGATGCGGATATGATCGAGGATCTGCGGCGAGACCAGGCGTGCGAGCAAGTCGCCAACGTGGCGTTCTTGCCGGGCATCCAGCAGGCCAGTCTGGCGATGCCCGACATCCATTGGGGATATGGCTTTCCCATCGGCGGCGTCTGTGCGACGGACCCGGCCGAAGGCGGCGTGATCTCGCCGGGCGGCGTGGGCTACGACATCAACTGTGGCGTGCGGCTGATGCGGACGGACTTGTTCTACCAGGACGTCCAGCCGGTGCTGACGCGTCTGATGGATCAACTGTTCGCCGCGATCCCCGCCGGAACCGGGCGGGGCGGCAAGTATCGGTACGACGCAAAAGAGCTGCGCAAGCTGATGAAGAAAGGCGTGCGGTATCTGCGGGAACGCGACTTGGCGACCGATGGCGACATCGAGCATACCGAAGCCGGCGGCTGTCTCAGTGAGGCCGTGCCCGAGTACGTCAGCCAGCGCGCGCTCCAGCGCGGGGCGGACCAGTGCGGAACGTTGGGTTCGGGCAACCATTTCCTGGAAGTGCAGATCGTCGAGGCCATTTTCGACGAACGCGCGGCGGCGGCGATGGGCCTGGCGAAAGACATGGTCTGCGTAATGATCCATTCCGGTTCGCGCGGCCTGGGCTATCAAGTGTGCGATGACGCTTTGAAAACGCTGCGCAACACGCCGCAACGCTATGGCATCCACCTGCCCGATCGTCAATTGGCGTGCGCCCCGATCGACAGTCCCGAAGGCCAGCATTATCTCGGCGCCATGTGCGCCGCCGCCAACTTTGCCTGGTGCAACCGCCAGTTGCTGATGTGGCAGGCCCGCGAGTCCTTCGCGCTGGTCTTCGGGCGCGACTGGCGCCAGTTGCGCATGAACCTGGTGTACGACGTGGCGCACAACATCGCCAAGTTCGAGCAGCACGTGATCGAGGGTCGCCCGCGACAGGTCTGGGTTCATCGCAAAGGGGCGACGCGGGCATTTCCGGCGGAACACCCAGAGACGCCGTCGGCTTATCGCGAGATCGGCCAGCCGGTGATCATCCCCGGCGATATGGGCCGCGCCAGTTGGGTGCTGGTCGGACAGCACGGCAGCATGGAACGGACTTTCGGAAGCTGTTGTCATGGGGCCGGACGCAGGCTGAGCCGCACGGCCGCCGTCCAACACGCCCAGGGGCGGCGCATCGACCAAGAGCTGGCCGCGCGGGGCGTGATCGCCCGCGCCCGCAGTTGGCGCGGCCTGGCCGAGGAACAGCCGGACGCCTACAAAGACGTCAACCAAGTCGTCGATGTCGTACACCGCGCCAACCTGGCGACCAAGGTCGCGCGAATGAAACCGATCGGCGTGATCAAAGGCTGAGTCCAAGCCGCACGGGGCGGGCGACGTGGGTTCCTTCATCGTCCCGCGGTGTTCTCTACTCGTGGCTGGCTGCGCGGCGACCGCTCGCGCCGGACGGAACATCCGATGCTCGCTGTCTCGCCTTCGTGTTGTGGCGGAGTGATCAGAGATGTTCCGCGTTCTCTCCTACGATCCGCGATTTTGAGCTGCATGTTCGCGGGTGACCGTGGTGGACAAGGATGCACCGCCCGAAAGGCGGCGCGACGAACGGGCGCAGTGCGAACGGCGAGGCGTCCCGATCAAGTCGACGAATTGACGCGCGGCGAGCTGGGCCTGTCAGGCAGCGCGTTTGTTGACGCTCGGGGTGCGTTCGTCTAGCATAGTTTCACGGTTTTCGGCGCTAGGCGACGTGTCGGAAGCCCAGGGCTGTCGTACCTTGGTTGCGTCTGCTTTTTCGGAGGCTAGTCGATATGGACCAGAGTTTCCCACTGACCCGACGTTCTCTGTTGAAATCACTCGGCGCGGCCGGCGCGGGCGCGTGGGCGCTCCCGCGATTCGTGCCGTCGTCGGTGTTGGCCGCCGAGGGCCCCAATCGCAAGCTGAACCTGGCGCTGATCGGTTGCGGCGGAAGGATGGGGCAAATCCTGGGCGCAGCCCTCCAGCACGGCGATCAAGTCACGGCCATCTGCGATGTGGACGAACGGCAGATTGCCGCGTTGAGGGGCAAGTTCCGTGAGCCGCTGGAACACGCCAAGGTGTATCACGATTATCGCAAGCTGTTGGACGTCGAGAAAACGGTCGATGCCGTGATCCTGGCGCCGGGCCAGCGCTGGCACGTGCCGATGAGCAAGGCCGCGATGCAGGCCGGCAAGCACGTGTTTTGCGAAAAGCCGATGGCCCACAGTTGCGCCGAAGCCCGCGAAATTCGTGACCTGGCCCGGCACAGCTCGCTGGCCACCCAGTTGGGGACGCAGGGCGGTTCCACCGATACGTTTCGCCGCAGCATGGAGGTGATTCAGGCGGGCTTGCTGGGCCAGATCCGCGAGGTTCACTGTTGGATCACGCGCAGTTTTCCGCCCAGCGCGCCGATCGACACCAACGCCGATCCCATCCCCGAGGGGTTGGATTGGGACTTCTGGTGCGGCCCGTCTCCCGTGCTTCCCTACAAGAGCTATTACATCGCGGCGCCCGGCGCGGTGGGTTGTCTGCACTGGGGGCGTTGGCTGGCCTTCGGCGACGGGCACCTGGCCGACATGGGCGCGCACGGCCTGAATCTGCCGTGGCGCGCGCTCAAGCTCGGCGCGCCGTTGCGAGCCCGGGTGACCATCCCCGAGCCGCTGAAGGACAGCTATCCGTCGGCCACGGACTTTCGCTGGGATTTTGCCGCCCGCGACGGGTTCGAGCCCGTCAGCGTTTGGTGGCACGATGGCCGGAACGCCGGGCCGCCCGAGGAACTGGGAAAAGAGCTGCTGTCGACCTACGGCAAAGTTCCGGACAACGGCGTGCTGTTCGCCGGCGAGAAAGGCATCCTGTTCTCGAACGCCTGGGGCGTCGGCGGCGTCGTCCGACTCAAGGGGGACGAGAAATGCCGCGGCGTCCAGGACCACGAAGCGGCCAAAGCGATCCCCGTCACGCTGCCGCGAACTAGGGATCATATGCATGAATGGTTGGATGCCTGCGCGGGCCAAGGCCAGACTTTCCAGGGGTTCGATTCGTCCGGGACCGTGGCCGAAATCGCCATGGTCGGGATGGTCGCGATGCGTCTGGGCCGCGAGATCCAGTGGGACAGCGAGAACTTGAAGGTCACGGGAGTCGCCGAGGCCGAACCGCTGGTCCATCTCGAACAGCGGAAAAAGTGGCTGTAGACAGCGCGTCGTGCGTCTGTGCGCGGGGCCGCCGACGCCCCGGCCCCGCGCGTCCGATGCGACGCAAGATCGCACCGAAGCACGCCGAGCCGCGCGCACCCGACGAGACCACGCTGCCTCGCGGCCGCCGCGGGCTTTGGCCCCCCCCTGTACAAATAATCGTGCCGGAATCGACCTAGACGCGAACTGACCGATTTGCGACACTCCGCCGCCTGTTTCGCAGACAGTCTTGTCGTCAGTCAAGGAGATGCTGGCATGAACCAGACTCGATGGTTCGTGGTGCTCGCGTGCGGTCTCGCCGGCTTCGCGTCCGTCGCGTTCGGAGCCGAGAGCAAATCGAATTTCAGCCTGAATCCGTTTGCCAAATCGGCAAGTGCGAAAAGCTCGTCGACGGGCGTCAAATCGTCGTCGATGTGGCCAACGTCGACTCAGAAGAACGCGTCTGGCCAGAAAAAAGTCGCCAAACGCCCCGCCGAGCCGACGATGTGGGACAAGTTTACGGCCGGGACAAAATCTGCGTTCCACAAGACGACGGATGCGCTCACGTTCTGGGACAAGGATAAGTCTTCTGCCAAGAAAGCGCCAAGCAGCGTTCGCAACCGTTACGGGGTACAAAAAAAAGAAGAGAAGAGTTCGTTCTGGCCCAGTTGGCTGTCTGGCCAAGACGACGAGCCGAAACGCCCGCGGACGGTCAGCGAGTTTCTGAACCAGGAAAAGCCGCGTTAAGCCGGGCGATTTCCGGGCCTCGGAGGATCCGGCAACAACGCGGACGATCGTCCCGCGATGCGTCAGCAGGGACAAGCCGGCCGCTTGCTCCTGCATAGACTTCGAGCTGGCGTTCTTGGTCGTCTCGGAACGGCCGGGCCGGATCAAACCATCGTCACACCAGGATATCGTTGATCACGCGCGCCCGCTCGAAGCCGCTCAAGCGGGCGTCCAGCCCCTGGTATTTGAACGTGAATCGATAGTGGTCGATGCCCAGCAGGTGCAGCATGGTCGCGTGCAAATCGTGGACGTTGATCGGATTCTCGACCGCCGCGTAGCCCAGTTCGTCCGTAGCGCCGTAATTCATCCCGCCTCGAACCCCACCGCCGGCAAGCCAGATGGTGAAGCCTTTGTTGTGGTGGTCGCGACCGTCGCTGCCTTGGGACATCGGCGAGCGGCCGAACTCGCCCGCCCAGACCACCAACGTGTCGCGAAGCATGTCGCGCTGTTTCAGATCCCGGATCAACGCCGCACAGGCGCGATCCACCTCTTGGGCCTTGAACTCGATGCCGTTGCGGACGCCGCTGTGGTGGTCCCAATCCTTGTGGTACAACTGGATGAACCGCACGCCTCGTTCAGCCAGCCGCCGCGCCAGCAGACAGTTGGCGGCGAACGAGCCATCGCCGGGACGGCAGCCGTACAGGTCGAAGATGTGTTGTGGCTCGGCGCTCGAGTCCATCAGGTCCGGGACGCTGGCCTGCATCCGGAACGCCATCTCATACTGCGCGATCCGGGTGGCGATTTCGGGGTCATCTACGATCTTGTCGTACTGGACGTTGATGGCATTGGCCGCTTGGACGACGTCTTGTTGCCGCTGGCGAGACACGCCTGATGGGTTGCTCGAGTACAGCACGGGGTCGCCGCGACCGCGCAGGGCGATGCCCTGAAACCGGCTCGGCAGAAACCCGGCGGACCACTGCCGCGCGGCGATCGGTTGGTTTTGGCCGCCGCGTCCCAGCGACGTCAGCACGACAAAGCCGGGCAGGTCGTCCGCCTCGGACCCCAGGCCGTACACCATCCAGGCGCCCATCGACGGACGCCCGGCGATCTGCGATCCGGTGTTCATGAACATGTGCGCCGGGTCATGATTGATCGCTTCGGTGGTCATCGAACGCACAAAGCACAGTTCGTTGGCGACCGCCGCCGTCTGCTCGAACAGCTCGCAGACCTCCGCGCCGGTATCGAACTGCTTGAACTTCAGTTGCGGCCCGAAACAGACCAGCTTGGCGCCCTGCAACTGGGCCAACTGCTGGCCTCTGGTCATGCTCTCCGGCATGGGCTTGCCGTGCATCTTGGCCAATGTCGGCTTGTAATCGAACGTCTCCAGATGCGATGGCCCACCGGCCATCGTCAGCCAGATCACCCGCTTGGCTTTGGCCGGGAAGTGCGTCGGTTGCAGCACGCCCTGCCAACGGTTCGGCTCGGTCGCCGTAGCCGGCCCCAACCCCAGCGGGCTCGTCCGCGCCAACGGATCCATCAGCGCACCGAGCGCGACCGAACCGAGGCCGGCGGCGGTCAGCCGCAGAAAGCTGCGGCGGCAGGCCTGACGCCAGATCGCGGCCTGAATTTCGTGCGAGGAGAGTGTGTTCACGAGACTAACTCCGGGTCACCGTTTCGTGCAGGTTTAGAATCACGCGGGCCACGCTGATCCACGCGGCCAGCTCGGTCGGATCCAGGCCGTCCGTCGCCGCTTGGCCGATCTTCAACAAGGCCGCGGCGGCCGCCGAATCCTGGGCGTATTCCGCTCGATGTTTTTCCAGCAGCGCCGATGCGATCTGCAATTCGTCGGCGCGCGGCGCGCGCTGTAGCGCTTGGCGCCAGGCCCAGGCGAGCCGCGCCGGCGTGTCGGCGCCGCCTTCGCGCAGCACGCGGGCGGCGAACACGCGGGCCGCTTCGACATAGGTCGGATCGTTCAGCAACGTCAACGCTTGTTGCGGAGTGTTCGAACGCGGGCGATCGGCGACGCATTCCTCGCGAGGTGGTGCGTCGAACGCCAACAGGCTCGGATGCAAAAACGAACGCTGCCACCAGATGTACAGTCCGCGCCGATATTGAGACTCGCCCATGTCGGCCACCCAGGTCCGCGGAGGAAAGTTCAGGTTCTCCCAATAACCGTCCGGCTGGTATGGCTTGACGCTGGGGCCGCCAATCTTCAACGCCAGCAGGCCGGCGATGGCCAGGGCGTTGTCTCGGATCAGCTCGGCGTCCAACCGGAAACGGCTCTGTCGCGCCAGTTCGCGGTTGTCCGGGTCGCGCTGCTGCAGCTCGCGAGGCGCCAGCGAAGACTGCCGATAGGTGCGGCTGGTTACGATCGTTCGCACCATGTGCTTGATGTCCCAGCCGCTGTCCATGAACTCGCAGGCCAGCCAGTCGAGCAGTTTCGGCTGTGCGGGCCATTCGCCCTGCGAGCCCAGATCGTCCGACACTTTGGACAATGCGATGCCGAAGAACTGCTTCCACAGCCGATTGACGAACACGCGTGCGGTCAGCGGATTCCCGCGCCACACGAGCCAGTTGGCCAGATCCAAGCGCGTCAGGCGGCGATCCGTGGGAATGTCGCCGTGCGGCAGGTAGGCCGGCAAGGCCGGCTGCATGACCTCGCCGCTAGTGTCCATCCAGTTGCCGCGCGGCATGACGCGCACGGTTCGCGGCGTGCTCGTCGCCGTCGTGACCAAACAGTGCGGCAGCGCAGCTTCGAAGTCCGCCAACGCCTGACGCGCTTCGGCAAGTTGCGTTCGCAGTGCGGCGGCCGCCGGCGCCGTAGCCTGAAAATACTGCGTCAGGCGGGACTGCATCGGCGCATCGCGCTGCGCCGGCGCGGTTTCGATGATCTTTAGAATGTCCGGGGGCGGCAGATCGATCCCGAGGCTCGACGCGGCCTCGGGCGCCGCGGCCGCCGCCAACCGGAATCGGCCTAAAACGTGGTTGCCGCCGTACTGTTGCCGCAGCGTGAACACGAGCGTCAGGCCGGCGTCGGCCAGCGGCTCGGACAGCTCGAAACTGATGGCCTGCGATCTGCCGACCCCGCCCAGGATGGCCCATCCATTCGTGGGCTGCTCGTTCCCGCCGACCGTCGCGGCAGCCGGGAAGTTCGGCTGTTCGAACGTGGCCGCCGTTCGCGCTACGGTAAGCGACCGGTCGCCGGCCGTGATCTTCACTTCGTTCAGCACAAAGTTGCCGTTCGAGGCGCGGCCCGGACCGCCGGACGGCAACGAGGCCAGCTCGAGCGCATCCAGACGTACAGCGCGGATGCCCGGTCGCTCCGTGCGGACTGTCACGCGATAGGTGTCTCGACCGTCATCCGGGTTGCCCTCCGCCGAGACAACCCCGTCGTTGCTGATCGTCAGCCTGGTTCCGTGCTCGGATTCCACGGACTGCGGTCTGAGGATGGCCCAGCGGTCGCTGGACCATTCGGCGACCACCTGCTGCTCCCATGCCTGTCGAGCGGCGGCGATCTCGGGGCCGGGAGAATCGTACTGCCGCTGCAATTCGTCCACCCGCTTGCGGCGGGATTCGAGTTCGCGCCCCTGTTGTTCATCCAGCACCAGCATCCCCGCCTCGCGGCGCCCGATGATTGGCTCCTGGATATCGGCGAAAAAAGCGCCCATCGAGAAAAAGTCGCGGATCGTCGCCGGATCGAACTTGTGGTCGTGGCATTGGCAGCATCCCAAAGTCTGGCCCAACCACACGGTCCCCATCGCGCGGACTCGATCCGTCAACATTCGCAGTTCGTAATCGCCGGCCTGCGCGCCGCCCTCTTCGGTCGTCAACAGCAAACGATTGAAGCACGAGGCGACCTTTTGCTCAGGACCGCTGTCGGGCAACAGATCGCCGGCCAATTGCTCGACGGTGAATTGGTCGAAAGGCTTGTTTTCTTGGAACGAACGAATCACATAGTCGCGATACGGCCAGACGTTTCG
Source organism: Candidatus Anammoximicrobium sp. (assembly GCA_032229885.1). Classification (GTDB taxonomy): domain Bacteria; phylum Planctomycetota; class Planctomycetia; order Pirellulales; family Pirellulaceae; genus Anammoximicrobium. Next base: position 18,098 of record JAVYAJ010000151.1, read on the forward strand.
CGGATTGTCCGAGTGGTAGCCGATCGTGTCCGCAAAGCGGACCACGTCCAGCCAGCCGATAGCCATGCGTTCGCCGTAGTGTGGTGAATCGAGCAGCCGTGCGACCAGCCGTTCGTAGGCATCCGGCGAAGCGTCGGCGATGAATGCCTCGACATCGTCGGGACTGGGTGGCAGGCCGATCAAGTCGAAGTACAAACGCCGGGCAAGCGTCCGGCGATCGGCCTCGGGCGCAAAATGCAGCCCCAGTTCGGCCAGATGCGCGCCGTTCAGAAAATCGATCGCGTTCGCATCGGACGGGACTTGCGGTTTGACGGGCGGCTCGTACGCCCAGTGACCCTGGTAGGCCGCGCCCTCGGCGATCCAGCGACGGAGCGTCGCCCGTTGCTGGTCCGTCAAACGCTTGCCCGAATCGGGCGGTGGCATGACCCCGTCGGGATCGGTGCTGTAGATCCGAGACACCAGTTCGCTATCGTCCGGCTCGCCGGGCGAGATCGCACCCAGGTCCACCGCGACGTCGCGGTCGTCCAAACGCAGGTCCGCTTCACGCCGTCCGGCATCCGGGCCGTGACACAGAAAGCAATTGTTCGACAGAATCGGCCGGATGTCCCGGTTGTACTCCAACCGTTCGGCGGCGGCTAGCAAGCCGCAACTCGAGACAATCAAGAGGAGGATGGCTGCGCCCAGCCCGCCACTGCGCCGTGCCCGGCGGCAGGAATGGGCCAAACGTCGAAAGCCGCCCGAGCCGCCTCCGGATAATCGAGCGGAAAGCTTGCTCGACGCGACAGCTTGCACAAGAACTCGAAGCCAGATCTTCGTCGAATCCATGAGAGAAGCCCCTTCGCCAACGGCCCAGGCGTCCGCTGCGGTCCGCAGTCCGCAGAATGCGTCCAACGCCGACGACTACATTCGCGCCATGTACGTTCGGGCGGTACACGGGCTATGATAGCGGCGCATCGACTATGATAAATGTTTCGCGTTTCGTTTTACAAGCAACGAGCAGCCGCCGAAGGCCTCGATTTTCGCCGCGCAACGCCACGGAGACGACTTGCGGAACGGGAAACGCAGACGAGCAGCCGCGAAACGATCACCGACCAGCAGGGCTGGCCGCTTGACCAGAGATCAAAGGCCACAGACTACCGCCCCGTGAACAACACGCGATAGGGAACGCCGCCGAGGTGCATGATGATCGACACGATACGGGCCAACAGCTTTCTTATTCTCATTCTCGGCGGGCTGCCGTCCGCGCTGGCGGCGCAACAGACGCCGCTGGTTCAGGATGGCCGGGCGATCTGTGTGCGATATGTCGGCGCGCCCTGGCAGGCGACCGCCGACGGATTGGCCGCGCAGGGCGTCGGTCGCTTTCTGTATGCGGGCAAAGATTTGGCCAGCGGCGATTTTGCGATCGCGGTGCGATTTACCCTGGATCGGCTCGATGACACGGCTGCCTCGTTCACGCTGAATGACAGCAACCTGGGCTTCGACGGACGGGGGAAACGGTTGTTCATCGAAGGCCCGTTATTCGGCGATCGGACCGTGGCGCTGGGCTCCGACGAACCCGTCGTCCAGCCCGGACGGTCGCTGCTGTTCGAGGCGGTCCGGACCGACGGAACCACCCGATTCCTGATCGACCAGCGCGAGATCTATCGCAAAGAAAGTTGGAACGGGCCGGTCGAGCGAATCGGACTTCGTCCCTGGCGGAACCGAATGGCGATCACGTCGTTTACGATCCAGGGTCAGACCGTGGATCCGCCCGTGCCGGACGGCCAGCCGTTGTACGTCGGCGGAGACGGAGGCTATCACACGTATCGGATCCCGGCGCTTGTGACAACCGACCGCGGAACGATCCTCGCTTTTTGCGAAGGGCGCAAGCACTCGTCCAGCGACACAGGGGATATCGACCTGCTGGTCAGGCGCTCGACGGACCACGGGCAGACGTGGAGTCCACCACAGATCGTCTGGGACGACGCAGACAACACCTGCGGCAATCCGTGTCCGGTGCTCGATCGCCAGACCGGCACGATCTGGCTGCTGATGACCTGGAACCGCGGCGACGACGCTGAATCGGGCATCGTCGCCCAGACCAGCCGCGATTCCCGGCGGGTCTTCGTGACGTGTTCGACGGACGACGGCGCGAGCTGGGCAACGCCCCGAGAGATCACCGCCGACGCAAAAAAAGATGATTGGACCTGGTACGCGACGGGACCCGGCGGCGGCATCCAACTGCGGCACGGCGCGCTTCGGGGCCGACTGGTCATTCCCTGCGACCACATCGAAGCGGGCACGCGGCAATTCTACTCGCACATCATCTATTCGGACGATCACGGCACGAGTTGGCGGCTGGGCGGCAGAACCCCCGAGCCTCAGGTCAATGAATGCCAGGTGGTCGAACTGGCTAGTGGTCGCCTCGTGCTGAACATGCGAAATTACGACCGCGCTCAGACGGTCCGCCAAGTGGCCACGAGCGACGACGGCGGGCTGACGTGGCGGGACCAGCGGCTCGACCCGGCGTTGATCGAGCCCATCTGCCAGGCCGCGTTCAAGCGGCTCGAACGGGCAGGCGCGGACGACGCCGGCGTCCTCATATTCAGCAACCCGGCCAGTCCCCACGCGCGAGTTCGGATGACCGTGCGGTCCAGCTTCGACGAGGGCCGTACCTGGCCGAACGCCCGCGTATTATACGCCGGCCCGAGCGCCTATTCCGACTTGGCCGAGCTGCCCGATGGCCGCATCGCCTGTCTGTACGAGGCCGGTCAGAGCAATCCGTACGAGTCGATCGTGTTCACGACGTTCGAGCTACAGTCGCTCGCTGCGAACCAGCCATAGCAGCGGCCGCGTCCGTAGGGCCGCGTTCGGGCGGTGTATTGCGGTTGCGTTCGCCGTGTCTGGCGACCACGACCGAGCACGGCCTTTCGAAACACCTGTTGGCGCCCTGGAGGGGCGCGCTGCGTCCCGTCCGGCCGTCGTTTGACATCGACCACCGCAGTAATCTGCCGCTGCGCGCGACGTAGGGTGTTTTCCTAAACGGCAATTCGGATTATCATGGCCACAAGTCGTTCACTGCACAGACTGAGTCCACCTTGATTCGTGTTGCTAGGAGATGATGCATGTCTTGCGGAAAACCGGGTTTCGCTCGTTCCATCGCGTGGATTTTGGCGACCAGCGTGGGCCTGTTGGGGCTGGCTGGCGCCCGGCGGGCTGATGCCGCTGATGGTCAGGATTCGACGGATCCCAGCGTGCGACCGCCCGTGAGCTGGATGTTGAAGCCCGCCGAGACGCCCAATGCGGACGCGACGACGGCTGCCGAGATGAAGCCGTATACGCAGAAAATCACCGGTACAGACGCCTCGTTCGAGATGGTCCCGATCCCCGGCGGCAAGTTCACGATGGGCAGTCCGGCTTCGGAGGAGGGCCGAAAGGACGACGAGGGGCCCCAGTTCGAGGCTGAAATCGAGCCGTTTTGGATGGGCAAGTTCGAGGTGACGTGGGAAGCGTACGAGCTGTGGGGCATGGGCCTGGACAAACAGATTCGTCGCGTCACAGGCCGCAAAGCCACCCAGTGGGACGAGCTGGCGGATGCGATCAGCATCCCCACTAAACCGTACGCCGACATGTCCTTCGGCATGGGCAAAGAGCGGACGCCCGCCATCTGCATGACCCAATTGGCCGCCAAGATGTACTGCAAGTGGCTATCGGCCAAGACCGGCTACTATTATCGGCTGCCGACCGAGGCCGAGTGGGAGTACGCTTGCCGCGCGGGGACCAAGACCGCGTTCAGCTTTGGCGACGACCCGGCGGATCTGGACGACTACGGCTGGCACTTTGGAAACAGCGACGACAAGTATCACCCGGTCGGCCAGAAAAAGCCCAATCCGTGGGGCCTGTACGACATGCACGGAAACGTGGCCGAGTGGGTGCTCGACCAGTACACGCCGAACGGTTACGCGCAGTTCGCCGGCAAGTCGGTCAAAGATCCGCTGATCATGCCCACGAAGATCGATCCGCGCGTGGTCCGCGGCGGCTCGTGGAACGACGACGCCGAGCGCGCGCGGAGCGCCGCACGTCAAGGTTCGACATCGGCATGGAAAGCCCAGGATCCGCAGATCCCACAGAGCGTCTGGTATCTGACGGACGCCGAGTTCGTGGGCTTCCGCGTCGTTCGGCCGCTGCGCAAGCCCACCGCGGACGAGGCGTTGCGGTACGACATCGACGAAGAGCAAATGACGTCGATGCTCGATTATCGCGAGCTGCGCGGCGCCGTCGAGTGATCGAGAATCTTGCTTTTCGCGCCGGGTCGCGGCTAGACTGTTGGCGTTCGGCGACACGGGGCGTCGGCGTCGTGGCCGTCCGCGTTGCGCTCCGACGGCGACGCGGGGCGGCACGCGCGTTGGGCGCGTCGCGTGTCGCGCGCCTGGAGGGTGTTGCGCATCCGTAGGGTTGGCCGTTCGTAGGGTCGCTTGACAACGATCGTGGCATGTCGGGATCTTGGCATGTCGGCCCTCGACCGCCCGGTCAAAGGGCGGCGCTACGAACGGCCCCGTGGCCGTCTCAGCGAGAAAAGGAACGCACCATGACCGATCTCCGCCGATCCTCCGCGCGCCCCGGTGGGCGTCGCGATTTCCTCAAGCAAACCTCGGCCACGCTGGCCGCCCTGTCGCTGTCCGGGAGTTTGGCTGCGCGCAGCCATGCGGCCGAGGACCACACGATCAAGCTCGCGTTGATCGGCTGTGGCGGACGCGGGACGGGCGCGGCCGCCAACGCCCTGGCGACGGCCGGTCCAACGCAATTGGTCGCCATGGCCGATGCGTTCGACTATCGTCTGGCCAGCAGTCTGAAGAGCCTGTCAGCGGCGCACGCGAACCAGGTGGACGTGCCTCCCGAGCGTCAGTTTCTGGGTTTGGACGCCTTTCGCAACGCGATCGACGCGATTGCGCCCGGCGGCGTCGCGATCCTCGCTACGCCGCCGGCGTTTCGGCCCCAGCACGTGGAATACGCCGTGGAGCGAGGCTGCCACGTATTCATGGAAAAGTCCTTTGCGGTCGATGCGCCGGGCATCCGTCGCGTATTGCGAGCCGGCGAAGAAACGAAGAAGAAGAACCTCAAGATTGCCGGCGGCTTGATGAGCCGCCACTACCAACCGCTCGAGGAGGCCGTCGCCCGCATCCACGACGGGGCGATCGGCACGGTCGTCACGGCTTGGGCGTATCGTGTCCACGGCCCGGTCGGCTACGGCGCCCGCGCGGCGGGCGTCGGCGAGCTGGCGCACCAGATCCGCAACTACTCGAACTTCACCTGGCTCAACGGCAGCTTTCTGCTGGACTGGCTGATCCACAATCTGGATGTCTGCTGTTGGGTCAAAGACGCCTGGCCCGTTTCGGCCCAAGGCCAGGGCGGGCGGCAGGTCCGCACCGAGCCCGACCAGTTGTTCGACCACTATGCCGTCGAGTACCGTTTTGGCGATGGCACGCGCCTGTACGCACAGGGACGGCATCAGGCCAACACATGGGGGTTCTTCGGCGACATCGTTCACGGCGCAACGGGTTCGGCCGTGCTGGGCGAGGGCATCAGCAAGCCGTTGCTGTTCAAGGGCCATCTCCAGACGCCGGAAAACCAGATCTGGGAATACCAAGGCCCGCCCTGCAATCAGTACCAACGCGAGCATGACCTGCTGTTTGCCGCGATCCGTCAAGATCAGCCGTACAACGAGGTCGAGCGCTGCGCGTACGCGGCGATGACCGGCATCCTGGGTCGAATGGCTGCCGAGTCGGGACAGGAGATCACCTGGGACCGGGCCATGGCTTCGAACCTGGAGCTTGCGCCCGGATTGGATCAGATGACTCTCGATTCGGAACCACCGGTTAAAGCGGACGAACAAGGCCGCTATCCGATCGCGATGCCGGGGATCACCAGAGTGCTGTAGCGTTCGGCGGCTGCGCGTTTTTTTCTTCTGACAATCTCGTAAACGTCCAACTCTTTCCAAGGAGAGCCGTATGAAATCGATCGTCTGTCCAGCCGTCTCGGGCGCGCACGATCACGGTCGACTGTGCCCGTCGCCCCGCGTGCCGCGGTCCTGGATCTGGTCCGGCTTCGCCATCTTGGGCGCCGTGATCGGCCTGGTCGCGCCGGCTTCGGGCGACGCGCCCAAGCAGGGCGATTCCAAGCAGGTGGATCTGGGCGACGGAATCACGCTCGAAGTCGTCTACATCCCGCCCGGCGAGTTTCTGATGGGCAGCACGCCGGAGGAGAAAGCCTGGGCGGTCGGTCCCGAAGGCGGCTGGATTCCCGGGACCGGGCGCGAGACGCCCGAAGGCGAGCCGCGGAAGACGCAGATCAAGAACGGCTTTTGGATGGGACGTACGGAGGTCAGCGTCGGCCAGTTCCGGCGATTTGTCGAACAGACCGGCTATGTGACCGACGCCGAAAAACCGGGCGGTTGGACGCAATGCTTCAATCCCGAATGGGACGGCTATCACTTCTCGACCGGCGTCAAGCATCCGTGGGAGCGAATGTCCGGAAAAAGCTGGCGGGATCCGAACTGGGCCTTCCCGAACCTGGACACGTATCCGGTCGTGTGCGTGAGTTGGAACGACGACCGCGCGTTCTGTCGCTGGTTGACCGAACACGAGCGGGCCGCCGGGCGGCTGCCAGAGGGCTTGGTGTATCGGCTGCCGACCGAAGCCGAGTGGGAATACGCCTGTCGAGGCGGGTGTCCGCGGGGCTACTTTTGGTGGGGCGACGAGTTGGAAGAAGGTGAAGGCCGGCTGAACATCTCGTCCATCGACTTTCTGCCCGGGCGAAAGAAAACCTGGCCATTGGCCAAGACCACGTGGAGCGACGGCCATGCCTTCGTCTCGCCGGTGGACCATTATGGCGAGCGAGGCCGCAATGGCTTTGGGATCGCCGACATGTGCGGCAACGTGTGGGAGTTCGTCCTGGATCATTTCGATTCGCAGGGCGCGCACGAAGAGGCGCATTTCACGGATGAACACTATCGGCCCGTTTGCCGGGGCGGCAATTACTTCGACGTGCCCGGCAACGCGCGCTGTGCCGTTCGTCTGGGCATTCAAAGCAAGACGTACTCGGACTCGCGCGACGGATTTCGGATTTGTCTGGGACGCCCGATTCCGGGCGAACCAGCCCCGTAATGGCCTGCGCAGCCCGCGGCGTTTCGGTCGGACGGTGCGGGCCCGCTCGTCGGTGGCCACGCGGCCATCCTGTGACGGCGCGATCACCTCGCGCCGTCGCGTGAGGTCAAAACGGCCCTGTCGTACCGACTGGATGCGGCTGCGCCATCGCGGCGGCGGGGTTGGTTGAGCGCCTCGGGACAACGGCTGCCGCCGGGCTGGCGAAAAGGCCGTGCCGGGGCGGACCGATGGGTTTCTGAGCCGGGCTCGATGCGCTGGCGCGGATGTGGCGCGCGCCACGGCGGAACCGGTGCGCCGTCGCCCGTCACTTGACACGTTGTAGGCGGATCTCGTCTTTGGAGAACAGGCTATCGCCGACCTCCGTCACGAATCTCGCCAAATTTTCCGAGGTGTCTTGGAAACAGATGTTTGTGACAAAGCCGTCCTTGTTCTTCTCGATCACGCCCTTGATTTTTCCGCTTTCGATGAATCGCCGTTTGGCATCGGTGTCCATGATGTGCACCACCAACATCTGCCCCTCGAACCGATAGCGGAAGATCCGATAGGCGTTGACCGTTTCAGCCGTCCAGCCCTTGTCCTCGATTTGCTTGACGATCGTCTCCTTGCCCTCGATGACGTTCAGATAGGTCGTTTGGCCGATCGTGGTCGGAAAGAACAGCAAGGGCTCGAACTGCTCGGTCGTGTCGTCCGGTTTGCGCGCGTGGCCGGTCAGACGCATGACGGACGCGGGAAGCTTGTCGCCGGCGGCGACCACCCGATAGTCGTTCACCGAGCCATCGTCGCCGCGCAGCCGCCAGTCTCCGAGCAGACGTTCATCGGCGACCGACGTGTCCGGCGCCGACAGCGGAACGGTCGAGTCGATGCAGGACGCAAACAGCAGGCACGCGGCGGCGACCGGCATCAGTCGAAGGATGCGTCGATTGGCCATGACGGGATTCCTTTTCGAGCAAAACGACGAGACGACCGCAACGCTCTCGCACACTACAACGACCCAGCGCACCGCAACGGCCGAGAGGCCACGGCGTTCGGGCGGCCTGTACGATGGTCGAGCCGGGCGCCGATCATCGGACCGAATCTAGCCGCAAGGCGCCCATCAACTGCCGCTATCTACGCTTCACGCGGCACGAAATGGCCCGTTGCCGGACCGGCTTCGTTCCGCCGTTGCCGCACGGGTACGGGTGTTCGTCCGGTTATTCTGACCTGCGCCCAATATAACATATTCCGCCTCCTTGATTCCTGGCGAAAATCGGCATTCTCGGTTTCTGGTTTAGCACAACTCTGGCGCAGGGGTGTCATCCACCAGGTGCGCCGCGTGCGGCAGGAGAACGCGCCGATGCACGATTCGAGGCGGGGTGAAGTTGCCGGGGCGACGCGGCGGACTAGGCGGGGATGCGTCGGGACACTACGAAAGCGCGGCGCGACCCGGCCGCGAATCGGGTATTTCTCTTGGTTTGCGGCGGGCCGAGCGTGGGCGTGCATGTCGCAGGCCCCTGGTGAATGTCGAGCAGGCGTACTTGACACCGCTATCGCATGTGCCGCACAATTCGCCACGAGCGGTCAGGTGACGAAGAGACGCTGATCCGGCGTGGGATCGCGAAACGAACGTTCGGACCGCAAGCACTGCCGCAGCGAGCCGTGGGTAATGATTCTTTCCGGTGACGAGATTCATAGAAACCTGGGCAGCAAGATCGTGATCGATCCGTTCCAGGAGCGCAACCTCAACCCGAACAGTTACAACCTGACGTTGCACGACGAACTGTTGACTTACGAAGAGGTCGTGTTGGACATGCGCCAGCCGAACCGATTTCGGCGGCTCAAGATCCCGAGCGAAGGCTTGGTGTTGAATCCCAGCCAACTGTACCTGGGACGCACGGTCGAGCGCACCGAGACGCACGGCTTGGTGCCGATGATCGAAGGCCGCTCGTCCGTGGGCCGGTTGGGCCTGTTTGTCCACGTGACGGCCGGTTTCGGCGATGCAGGCTTTTGTGGGTACTGGACGCTGGAGATCTTTGCGGTCCACCCCGTGCGAATCTATCCGGGCGTCGCCATCTGCCAGATCATTTATCACCAGATGGAGGGCTCGCACCGACCGTATGCCAGCGATAAATATCAGCACAACCACGACATTTTGCCCAGCCTGCTGTACAAGGAGCTGAATCCCGGCGCCATGCCACGGGATCCTCAACTGAGACTCCGTTTTGGCGATCAGTGAACCGCCGCGGATGCGGGGGATGGCCCGTCGTGGGCTGGCCGGGGCAATCGACGCGCAGGCTGAGACGGCTACGATTTGAGGCTGCCGCGGTGGAGCGGACGCGGCGTTCCGGCTCGAGTTGGTCGCGCGCCGCGCGGGCGTCATGGCTCGGGCGGCGCTTTGGTTTGCAGAAAGGCCACGAGGTTCTGTACATCGTCCGACCCGATCCGCACGATTCGGTTGCGGACGGCAAGTTCTACGCAGTCAAACCCCCAGAGGTTGTAGGTCCAGCCTCGTCCCGGCGTCCAGTGAATCCCCCAGCCGTCGACCCATGACGTCCGGCCCGCTTTGACTCCGGTGATATCCGCATAGGCAATTCGCGTGCGAAAAAACGGCAGAGGCCCGTAACGCACCACCAGCGACTCGCCCTCGTCGCGAATGTTCAGATGCCCAAAGCAGAACCCCAACAACTGTGTCGCGACCCCTGCGGCGAGCAAGATCAGGGCCAAATGCGGCGGGTCGCGATTCAGCCAGGCCATGATCAGCAGGAGGATGCTGGGCGGGCACACGAGCCAGTGGAGCGGCGCGCGTTGGGTATGTTCATAGGCGCTGGTCTGGTTCGACGTCGTTCCGGCTTGTCGCGCCGAATCCGTGTCGTCGCGTTGGGAATGTTCGAACGCGCTCACCTGGTTCAACCTCCACCTGCCCGATCCGTAGTGGGGACACGCGATTCTGTTCGTTTCCGCGGCGTTCAGCAAGATGGTCTGTCACGGTGGCCCGTGTTCTCCGTTCGGCGGAAGTGATATCATAACGGTCACAGGAACTCGCTGCCTGCGGCGGGTTCGTCGCGTTCCGATTCACTGACCATCGCCGTCGCGGCACGAGGAGATCTATGGCGAGCAAGGATCCGCAAGAATCCGCCGATCTGACCAAGGGCGCGCAGAGCTATCTCGAGCGCTGGTTGCTGTCCCCAGAGCTACAGCAGTACATGCGGCAAGCGCCGGAAATGCCTCGGAAGATAACGACGACCGGGCCTTATGTGGCGATCTCGCGCGAGGCCGGCGCCGGCGCGACGGACGTCGCCCGCGAAGTGGGGCGGCAGCTCGGCTGGGACGTGCTGGACAAACAACTGCTCGATTTTATCGCGCACCGCTACAAGGTGCCGCGAGACATGCTCGACGTTGTCGATGAAGCACGCGCCAACTGGTTTCACGACGTTCTGGGCGTGTTCCTCGATTCGCGCGTGGTGAGCCAGGACACGTTTGTCGCGCATCTCGAACGCATCGTGCATCTGGCTGCGCTACGCGGAAAGGTCGTATTCATCGGTCGCGGCGCGCAGTATATGCTGCCCGACGCGTGCGGGTTGACGATCCGGATCGTTGCGCCCAAGGCGCGGCGGATCGAGAACATGATGCGGCTTCGCAACCTTTCTCGGGCCGAGGCGACGCGATGGGTCGAGGACAAGGATGCCGAGCGCGCCGAGTTTTGCCGCCGCAACTTTCATCGGGACGTACATGATCCGCTCGAGTACAACCTGGTCGTCAACTCGGAACGGCTCTCGGTCGCAGCCATTGCCGAGGTGATCGTCACGGCCGTCCGGCGTACTTTGGCATCCTCTCACGATCGGCCTCTGACCGCGGACGAGTAGACGCGGTTCGCGATCCGGCCAGGCGTGCGAATCGGGTTGTCTCACGGACCGCCCTGTGCCGGAACACCCGTGAATTCGACGAGGGGCAAACGCGAAGACGTCGCCGCCATCACGCGCTGAAAGCAGGAATCTCATGAGGCGTATCAGGCCGCCGTCCGTCGGGGCAGGCATTGTGGCGCTGTTGGCCATGCTCGCTACGCAGCCGAGCGTCTGGGCGGTTTGCGCCTTCGATCCGTCCGCCAGCGGTCGCCACGTCCGCGTGATCGAGCGGATCCCGGCCGGTCGAGACGGCTTTCGCCTGGTCGCGGCCACGGCCGACTCGTCGCCCATCGCGTCTTCCGCCGAGCGGTCTGCCGCCGCGGACGCCACGTCCGCAAGCGACGCAACCCCAAACGCCCCGCTGCGCGAGCCTTGGCGCGATGGGTCCAACGTATTGCCCAATCCGGGCTTCGAGCTTGTTCGCGACGGCCAGCCCGATTCGTGGCGCAGTGGCGATTGGAGCACGGGCAGCAAAACGGCCTGGGATACGGCGGTCGCGCACAGCGGGCGGGCCAGTGTGCGGATCGATTGCGCGACCGATCAGCAGCGCGGATCGTTCGCATTTCGCCCGGAGGTAGGCCCCGGTCCGTGGCGCTTCGAGGCTTGGTATCGCACCGGATCGCGGCGGCTGGCGGCGAAAAAAGGACCGGTGGCCCGCCTGATCGCGGTGGACGAGCGCGACGCGCAGGTCGCCGTGTTCCATGTCTACGGGCAAGCGACCGATGGGAAATGGCGACCGGCGACGCTGACGTTCGACCTGCCGGACGCGGCCCGCCGCATCAATCTCGAATTGTTCAATTTCTTTGCGGCCGGAAGCGTCTGGTGGGATGACGTCTCGCTGCGGTTCGACGCAGCCGAAGTCGCGCGGCGCGAGACGCAGCGACAGCTCGAGCGCGACAGCGCACAAGCCGCGGCCGCGACCATCGACACGGTTGCCCAGGCCGTCGAACGGCTGTCTGACGAGTCCGCCGCGGACCAGCTCAAGAAAGCCGTCCTGCAGTGGGCCATCGAAGACGCCCGCGCGTCGCTCGACGCCGGGCTGGGCGTCTCGGCCAAGGCCGTGCTTGACGACGTTCAGGCCAACTTGACGCGGGTCCTGGGCCGCCGTACCGTGCCGCCCGACACGCTGCTGCCGCCCGTCCGCGACTTTGCGGACAATCCGTATGCCCAGGGGCTGCTGGCGCGCGTGCGGTCGGTGTTGAACACCAACACCCAGTACAAGAAAGGCGAACCCGGATATCAGCAGATCCCCAATGCGTGGACGTTCAGCAGCATGGGCAACAGCCTGTACGTCGCGGCCTGGGGGCTGTGCTGTGCGGACAGCCCCTACGCGGGCAACCCCCAGTTGTTCGTGCGCGTGCTGCGGCTGATGCAGGCCGTCTTTCAGAACCATCGCAACGGTGATTTCAATCCCGGTCGCGAGGCCGTGTACGGACAGGATCCGAACATCAATCGATTCTGCTTCGTGCCGACATTCGAAACCTATCTGCTGCTGTGCGCGACCTACCCGGACCTGATGCTGCCCAGCAAACGGGCCGAGTGGCTCGATTCGGCCCGCGTCGCCACCGAGTTTCAGATCGAGACCTACGGCGCCCGCGCGCACGAACCGCCGCCAGAGTGCTATTACGCCAACATGGATGTGCACTACATGCTGATGCTGGAGCTGGCCGCGCAGATGTTCGACTCGGACCGTTACCACCAACAGGCCGAACGATTCTGCCAGTTGACGGCCGACCAACTGTACGCCGACGGGGCGTTCGCCTATCACGGGTTCCAGAACGAGTGCTTTACCTACCATCAGATCAACGTAGCGCACCTGGCGCGCTACTGGCAGTTGACCGGGAGCGAGTTGGCCCACCGGACGATCGTGGCCAGCCAGCCGTACTATCCGTACAACGTCGAGCCGGGCGGCGTTCCCGAGTACTATACCGATTGCTTCTGGAAGCATTACTGGAGCGGCATCTCGGCGATCGGGCCCGAGATCGTCGCCGGCATGACGGGCTGTGTCCACAATCGGCGGATCGCCAAAGATGAACTTCGCTGGGAACAGCCCGACCATTATTATGCGATCTACGCGGCGGGGCTGTATCGACCGGAGATCGAGGATGCGCCGCTGCCGGACAATCATTTGATCTACGATCGCAATGTGGCCGGCCCGCGCGGCCGATTCGGACGATGGAGTTTCGCGGGCACCACGCGTCTGTTCGGCGAGGGCAATCAGGGCAAGGACACGTTCGTCGGCGGCATGGTCGTCGACGAACCCGTGCGCCGCTACCCGCTCGATGCCGCCCTGCAAGTCGTCACCAACCAGTACCGCCTCGAGCCGCGCCAGGCGGACGACGGTGTCTGTCGACGGTGGCGCGAGTGCCGCTATCTGTCGCAGGACGAGCGCAACGCCGTGACGATGGCCGCCGCCTTTGCGACGCTGACCACGCGATACCGCATCCAGAACGTCGCCTGGGGCGGAAAATCCACGCTGACCGACTGGAGCGGGAATCAGCAATGGATCCTCATGCCTGAGCGATTGATCGGGGCGCTCGAAATTGAACCGCTGTCAGATCAGCAGGCGTACTCGATCCACGGTCGCATTCGGTTTGGGCTGGGCAAGTCGATCGAACGCCCGGGCGACGCGGATTTTCGCTACGGAGGACTCGTCTGCCGCCTGTACGAACACAACTATGCCGACGTGATCACCGAGCCGTCGGAGACGTTTTACCTCGACAAGTCGGACAAGTTTCGCAGCACGGAGATCGTCCTTCGCGATCGAGCCAGCATCGACAGCGGCGAGCAACAGCCGCTGACCTACGCCCGCGGCACGCGCCAATTTTTTACGGTCGAAGTGCGTCCGGACGGGCAGCCGGCGGCCGAGTCGGTGCGGCGGATCGCGGCGTCCGATGGCTTGCGCGGGCTCGAGGTGAGCGACGCGCGGCGCTGGTTGCTGCTGGTCCACAATCCGACCGACGCCGCGCTGCCGTTTCAGGCGACCTTGCCGTGGGCCGTCGGCGAATTGGCGCTGTACGCGTCGGGCAACCACGCCTCGGCGCCCCAGGCATACCGGGCCGCCGACGGCGCCGTAAACCTGACCATCCCCGCCCACGGACATCTGACGGTGGAGAAGGTGAGGTGAACGCGCGACGGGCGTTGACCGCGGCCCTGCCGCAGGATCAGCCCCGGCGGGATCGGCAACCACGGATTCGGCAGTCACGGACTCGTCAGCCGCGCCGTCCACGTTTTTGCTTCCGGGCCCCACCCGAACACCTTGAACGGGGTCGATCAGCGCGCCGTGCAAAAACGGAAACCCAACGCTCGCGATCCCTTCTGAAACGCGTGACAGCTCGAAACAGAACGGCAAGCCTGAAGTAAGGAACATTCTGTGTCAGACAGCAGGACGGAATCGGCGCCCGGCGAGCGAGACTCGCTGCCTCGGCTGTACCGCGACAGCGCGTTTTGGGGCATGACCGCGACCCAGTTGCTCGGGGCGTTCAACGATAATCTGTTCAAACAGTTGATGCTGCTGTTGGCGGTGCCCGTGGGCCTGGGGGCCGTGTTTCAGCAGGATCAACAAGGGCTGGCCACGATCGTCTTCTCGGCGCCCTTCGTCCTGTTCTCGGGTTATGCCGGCTTTCTGGCCGATCGGTGCAGCAAGCAGCCGATCATCATCCTGGCCAAGGTTGCCGAGATCGTGGTCATGCTCATGGGGTTGTTGGCCTTCGTCTACTATTCCGTCACGGGTTACACGGGCCTGTTGGTCGTGCTGTTTCTGATGGGCGCCCAGAGCGCGTTCTTCGGGCCGCCCAAGTACGGGATCCTGCCGGAGATGCTGCGTACGGAAGACCTGCCGCGCGCCAACGGGGTTATGGTGATGACCACGTTTCTGGCCATCATTTTCGGCACGGCGGCCGCGGGGTTCTTGGGCGAGTGGTTTTTGGATCCCGATACGCCGTTGATCGAAACGGCGCACCGGATGTGGGTCGGGTCGGCGTTCTGTATCGGGATCGCGGTCGTGGGGACGTTCACCTCGCTGCTGGTTCGCTGGGTGCCGCCGGCGCAGCCCGACCTGCGTTTTCGCTGGTCGGCGCTGACGGTGCCGCCCGAGAGCCGGCGCGTGCTGCGCGAGGATGCGCCGCTGCTGTTGGCGATCCTGGCCACCTGCGTATTCTGGCTGGTCTCCGGGGTCGCCATCCAGGCAGTCAACTCGCTGGGCTTGGTCCAGTTGGGCGTCGGCAAACTCAAGACCAGCATGATGACCGCCATCATCGGGCTGGGGATCGCGTTCGGGGCGATCATCGCCGGCAAGCTGTGTCGCGGGCGGGCCAATCCACGGGTGGTTACGGCCGGCGCTTGGGGGCTGGTTCTGCTGTTCGCGCTGCTGGCCGTGTGGCGTCCGGGCGGGGTCCACCTGCTGGGCTTCGACGGCAGCCTGATCGCGTTGACGCTGGCGGGCGTGGCCGCCGGGCTGTTTGCCATTCCCGTCCAGGTGTTGATCCAGGTTCGCCCGCCGGACGGAATGAAGGGCCGCATGATCGCCGTGATGAACCAGACGAACTTTTTGGCGATCCTGCTGTCGGGATTCGTGTACTATCTGTTCGATTGGATCGTCGTCCAGGCGGGTTGGCCGCGGAGCGCGATCTTTGCGATGATGGCCGTGTTGCTGTTGCCCGTGGCCGTGTTCTATCGGCTGCCGAACGATGCGTGATGCGCCGATTCGCGGAAGGGATGCTCGGGGACAGGGCGAACAGTCCAGTCGGTTCGAGTTGAGGCGTGAGCACGAGTACAAACTAGTGTGAGTGAGAGGACGATGTTGGGAGTGACGCTCGAGGTCGAGGATTATCTCGATCGCTTGAACCATGAATTGGGCCGCGTGGACCGTGCGGCGGTACGTCGCTGGTCGGATCTGATCTATCGCGCGTGGGAGCACGGCAAGTTCGTGTTTCTGATCGGCAACGGGGGCTCGGGGTTGACCGCCAGCCACTTTTGCGAGGACTTGGGCAAGGGAACGATTGCCGACGCCGATCTGCGCGACGAATCGGTCCGGCGGCTCAAGGTCCTCAGCCTGACGGACAACATCGGCTGGATCATGGCCGTCGGGAACGACCTGGACTACGATCAGATTTTCGTCCAGCAACTGATGAACTACGGCTCGGCCGGCGACGTGCTGATCGCCCTCAGCGGCTCGGGCAACAGCCGCAACGTCCTGCACGCCGTCGATTGGGCCAACCGCCACGGGCTGTTCACGTTCGGCCTGACCGGCTACGACGGCGGCCGCCTGAAGGCTGCGCAGCAGGACGGCCTGCACGTCGACCTAAACGATATGGGGATGGTCGAAAGCATCCATCTGTGCCTGCACCATTGGGTGCTGAACGACGTGTACGCCCGCATCAACCGGGACGGCCGCTATGCCGTATCCGCTTGAGCTGGCCGGCGACGCGAGCCCGGATCGGGCGTGACGGCGCGCCGACGAATCGGCGGAAACGGCAAACGCGAGTCTCCGTTTTCGACCATCCTCTTGCGCGATAACCTCGGCCGCTCAACGGCCGACCAGGATCAAGTATCCGGCCATCACGCTTCCCAGGATGGCGAGCATCACGGATACGGCCAGCGTCAGTGTTGCGGTCCGCGGCACGAAGGGCACACCGCGTCGGGCGGCCCGCAGAAATCGAACGTATTCGACCGACGCCAGCAGGCTCGCCGCCACGCCGAGCGCGATCAGTCCCGTGCCGATCCACAGCGACCAGCCGACGTTGTGCCCGACGAGCGGAACGTGCCCCGCCACCGCGATCTCGCGGAGAAACAGCCCGAATCGGGCTACCACAAACCCGAACCCCATCAACGCCAACCCGGTCCGTACCCAGGCCAAGAGCGTTCGTTCAGCGGCGAACTGGACGCGAGGATCCGGCGGAGGTGTCTCTCGTGCTGTCGGTTGGTCGCCCATCGTGGTTGGATCCGTGGTCGTGGTCTCGGTGGTGGGTTCGGGCTGGTCTAGTGCGACGTCAAGGCTAAATGTTGCGGGTGGCCGCGATTATCAGACAGCGGGGGTTCCCTGCGCTGGCGAGTGCGAAAACCCGACAATGATGACTAGACAACGTGACGGATTTCGTGCGGCTCAAAAATCGCGGCTGCTGAAGGTGGATGTCAGCCGCATCGCAGCGCTCGGCTTGTCGCGCGATCGGTCATTCCCTCCCGTGCATGACACGCTTCGTCGCCCGTGCTCCACACGCGGACGCTCGTCATGGACTGGCCGCGTCGACCGTTTCGGGATGGATGACCAATTCGATCCGTCGGTTCGTCGCTTGGTTGGCCTGCGTCACGTTGGGAACCAGCGGCCGATTTGAACCGTAGGCGACGATCGAAAACTGGTGCGCGGGCAAGCGATTGCGCCGCGCGAACGTGTCGAACAGGGCGGTCGCCTGGGCGGCGGCTAACTGGTGGCTGCTGACGCCGCCCGCCACGGGCGCGTTGTCCGTATGGCCCTGGATCTCGATCGACTGTCGGGGATAGTTGCGAGCCAATTCGGCGGCCAAGCCGTCGACCACCGGAAACGCCGTCGGCAGAAGTTGAGCCGTGCCGCTGGCGAACAGTTGATCGGCCGGAAGCGTGACCCGGATCGTGTCGCCATCTTGGCGCGTCTGCAACCCGGGGATCTCGATCAGCCGCAGTGTCTGCCGTGTGCTCGTGTTGGCCGTGATGATCGCCCCGCCGCGTTGGGTCGTGGCCGTCTGCAGCTCGCGGTACTTGCGCTCACTTTCATCCTTGGCCACTTGAGTCTGTTGCAACCGTTGGGCCGTTTCTCCGAGCTGTTTTTGAACCAAAGCCAGTTGCTGCTGAAGCAATTGCACCTGTTGACGCGACTGGGCCAACTGGGCATGGAGGTCACGGTTGTTGGCATCCAAGGCCGTGAGACGACGGTTCAGGTCGTAGGTGTCGGTCGGAGTGGGGGCCTGAGCGACCGCGGTCGGAGCGGGCGGTAGATAGGGGCTAGCGCCGCAGCCGCCAAAGAGCATCAACCCGATGACCCGTACGGCCACGCGTTGGATTCGTGTGCGCATGGCAACTGTCCTGTTCGCACCAAAATCTCGGCAGTGTGCGGATGAGTGATGGGCCGTGCACGACCGCACGCCCAGCTGGTAAATCACGCGCCCCGTACGGTCTGACTTGCCCTCGCGGGGCCCGGCGCGTCGTCCAGCCTGCGCAGCTCGGCTTACGATCGGCGATCAGCACGGCACGATTCGTCGCCCGGACGCCAAACCGGCGCGCGAACACTCGACCGTTCACAACCTGTCCTGTCGGGCGACGCCCGTAGGCGGGATGGTAGCAAGCGGTATATGACGCAACAAGCCCAATTTAATGGGACGCATCCAGGTGTCGCAGCGCACCTCGGATACCCGTCGCCCGGCGTCACCGCGCGCTGAGGGAAGCCGCCTGTCGCGGAAGCTGCACAGAGCCGGATCCCCCAGAATTCCGGCCGTTGGCCAAGATCGCGTGGCGGCCCCATTCGCCGGGGGGTTGGGAGGCTGGCTGGCCGGCGTCCGAGATGCGCAACTTCGACGTGCGCAACTTCAAAGACCAAAGTCCGCTGCGCGAGGCGCCATTCGAGGCCCCGCGCGGCATATCTCGGCGCGACATGGGACTGCCCGTCGGTTTTCAGCGTTTGGCGCTATGTTTCAGGATGAACTGGACGATCGGCGTCGAGTCGTCCAGGCCGTGCGGGTGGTGGCCCACACCGGGCTTGGCGATCAGCGTAATCGAGCCTCCGAGCTGGCGATAGCGTTCCGCCACGACGCCCGTGTTCTCTTCCCACGGCACCGACTCGTCGGCATCGCCGTACACGTGCAGCAACGGCACGCCTGCCTTGGCCAGCGACGCCAGATTGTCGACCGGGTTCTTGTCGTACGCCAGCGCCTCGGCCTCGGACTGGAACCCGTAGCGCTGCATGACTAGCTGCCAGTCGCGCGGGCTGCCCTTCCCCTTGCCTTTGCCGCCCGGCCAGCTTTTGAAGTCGCAGACCGCGGCATCGGCGTAGATGCAGGCGACATTATCCGGGTTGGCGGCCGCCCAGTTGTAGACGTACAGCCCGCCGCGGCTGAGCCCCACCAGTGCCGCCTTTTTGGCGAAGCCATACTTGCCGGTCAACTCGGCGTACAGCGCGTTCCACGCGGCCACGGCATCGGGGCAGCCCAGCATATCCGGAACCTTCAGATAGATAATGTGAAATCCGTGCCTCAGCAACGCGATGTCGGGGGCCGGCTTGTGGCCGAAGAACTCGCCGTGCCAGACCCAAGGCTTGCCCGGCGCTGCCTGAGGGGGCGTCACCACCGACGCGATCTTTCCTTGCACGGGGAACTCGTAGCGATCGAATCCGTGCCAGTCGCTCTTCACGACGGGAAACGGAGGCGCATGCTCCGACGCGACGACAGCGGGAGAAAACCGGCCGATTGCCATCGCCAACAAGAGTTCGCCGGCGAGTAGAACTCGCCAATTCACGGGAAACGATCCTCGCATGGCTCTGCCTTTCTGATCTTTGGCGTTTCGCCGTGAACGCCTCGGCGGGCGCCTCGTTCACGGCCCAGGTTCGGGTTGTGACGGGTGGGCGGCGCAAGCTATCGGTTGTCTGCCGCGCCGCCGATCCAGCGCGCCGCGGCCCGCAACGCACGTCTCTCGTCTGAACGCCGCACGGGTCTCCGGCAGGCGATTCCCGTCTCATCGTGACAGCTTGGCGAACCCGATGCAATCGAGCTCGCCACAGGACCGCCGGTCGGACGTTATCGACGCGCGCCGCGGATCGTCTGTGCCGCATCGACTCGCAAGCTTGACGGCGCATGGCGTGTGCCTGCTCGTGTCCACGATCCGCGTCCGGGTGCGCGGCGACTAGCCTTGACAGCCTCGCACGTCAGCAATAGGATTTTTCGGTCGGGGATTTGTAGCGTTGTACAACCCTTTTTCGCGGACAAGGGCTGGCGCGGCAACGCAGTGTGCGAGCGATCCCAATTCGAGCAAACCACCCAAGGAGATGTTTCGTCATGACCCACGTCGTCGCCCAGCCGTGTTACGGATGCAAGTACACGGACTGCGTGGTTGTCTGTCCCGTGGAGTGTTTCTACGAGGACGAGCAGATGTTGTACATTCATCCCGAAGAGTGCATCGACTGCGAAGCGTGCGTGCCCGAGTGTCCGGTCGATGCGATCTTCCACGAGGACAACCTGCCGGAAGAGTGGGCAGAGTTCAAAGAGCTGAATGCGGAAATGGCGCCGCAACGCGAACGAATCACGGAGAAAAAAGAACCTCTCTGCGGTCACTAACCGAGGCGACGACTACCACGCCGCAGGCGCGGGTGCGCCCGCGGCGTCCTGCCCGCGGATTCGCGACTCGTGTCGAGCCCTGCGTTCGTGTCGCGGCACAGGAGCTGCGGCGAGTCGCCCGCGGCATACGCTCTCTCTGTCATCGAGCTATCACGGCGTCTCGTGATCGATGTCGGCGTGGCGACGGCTTCGAGACTTTCGCAGCCTGTTGGTCAGTCGGTCGTTCTGGGCGCGGTTCGACATTTGGTGTGTCCGATCGGCGCGCGGTGCGAGCCGAGACGCCGCCGATCCAGCCGGACCCACTGCAAACCTCGCGATTTCGTCGCTTTGCCAGCACGCCGCGCCCGGCCGCGCCCGCCGCGCGCGGGCCGTTCAAGGGCAATCTCAATCGAAGCCGTGCCGAATCTGCCACGGTTTGCCTCCGCGCGACTGGCGCGCGTGCCGCGTGTTCTTTTGGCTCAGCGATTGCCCCCTCGCGCCGACGCGCCCGTGTGAACATCGGTTCTGCCGCGGCGCGGGTGGACCGAAGCCCGGCAGCCCAGCAGCGAAGGGTCGTCGGACGGCAAATCTCGTGGCGAACACGAGCCGCCGAGCCGCGCGGTTCAGTCGGCGTTTGGGCCTTTTCCGCACTCGCACATCACCCGTCGCCGCGACAAGCGTGGCTGGCCATCCGCCTGATTGCATTCTCTAATCCCGCTCGTACTGGCATGAAGGCCACGTGGTAATTAGACAATAAGTCGTGGTTGAACTTCTCAAATCGCGTGGATTTAGCCATATTATACCGTGCACAGGTCAAAGTGATCGGTCGAGCGTCAAGGCCTGTGTGGTACAAGCGGATCGAGGACCGCCTGGGGAGATGCCGTTTCGCGTCAGGTCGAGCATCGGATGGGTTCGAGATGGGCTGAGACGGCCGATTCGGGCAACGTTCGAGTGTGACGAACCAAGACGCGACTCGGCTTTAACCGCGAACGCTCGACTGTCTGAGCAGCCGGGGCGAACCGTCCGTGGGCCGTGATTTCTCGATGCCTGATCCTCGGTGACGGGCGGCGTGGATCCCAGGGTGTTTGGCCCTGACATATCAAGGAGCGACGATCGGTGGCCTTAACTAAGTGTTGTTTCAAGTCTTTCGACAGCGCTGCGCGCAGCGTCGGAGCCGCGTATTTCTACGGGCGCTGCGTAGAGATCACCATTCGCGGCCCGCACGGCGTCTCGGCGTTGGTCACGCGGCACGGCGCGCAACCGTACGAAGTCGAGCTCGACTGGCAGCGCGTCGATGAATGCATCTTGGACGCCTACTGCAGTTGTCCGAGATATGCCGCGGGCGAGTTGTGTCGGCACATTTGGGCCGTGGTCCTGGCGGCAGATCGACAACGTCTGACGCCGGATCCCCCGAATCCAGCCAACTTTGTCGTTCTGCATGCGAACGAAGACGATGGCGAAGGCGGCGATGATGGCGACGATTCGGTTTGGGGGGACACCGACTGGGGGCAATCGCGCGCGTCGCACAATCGCCGGATGTCGCCGGCGCGTGGAGGGCGTGATCAGCAAGTCGGCGCGCGCCAAGCCGCTTGGAAGCGGTTGCTGAATGCGGCAGGTGGTGGCGATCGATCCGGGATGCCGCTTGCTTTGACGGACCCGCACCGCCCAGCCTCGATCGATCTTGGCGGGCAGCTCAACGAAGCCTGGTTTCTGTTGAACGCCGCAGCCAGCCGCGAGGCCGGAGGATTGGTCGTCGACTTCTACCACCGCGAGCCCAGAAAAAATGGGGGCTTCGGCAAAATCAAACGCCTCGCCGTGCGTCGCACCGATCGATTGGTCAATTTCTCCCAGGCCGACCGCGAGCTGATCCAGCAATTGTTGGGCAATGCGCTGCAACACGAGGCGCGTTACGGAGCGTTCGGATCTTACTACGGCCGATCGTTCGACTCGTTGGAGAGCTACAACCGCTGTCAGATTGCGACGGCGATGCACGGCGTATTGCTGCCGAGGTTATGCGCGACGCAGCGGCTGGTATGGCTCGCGAACGCCGAGGAACCGCTCGAGACGGGGCGTCCGATCGTTTGGGACGACGGGCTGCCGTGGCAGTTCCGGCTCGCGATCGAACCGGACGAGCGTCAGCGGCGTTGGACGGTTCAGGGCCAGTTGTATCGGGACCAGCAAGTTGTGCCGCTGAGCGATGCAGTGTTGCTGATTTCCAGCGGGCTGGTGTTGTTCCCCAGCGCGCTGGCTGGCTTGGTGCATGACGACGACTTTTCGTGGATCGTCACTTTTCGTCAGCACCCGACGGTGTCCATTCCGTACGCCGACCGCGCGCATTTCCTCGAATATCTGAGTTCGCTGCCGCATTTGCCGACCATCGACATGCCGGCGAACCTGCGCGTCGAGCAGGTCCATCCCGAGCCGCGGGGCAAGCTGTCGATCCGCGCTCCGCAGCGCTATGCGTCGAATCGCTATCTAGCGGGGGTCGTATCGTTTTGCTACGACGATCGAACGGTTTCGTTGCGCGATCCACACTCGGCTTGGTTCGATGCGGAAAAAAATCAGTTCATCTTGCGGTCGCCAGAAAAGGAACAGGCGCTGTTGGGGCAACTGCGAGCCATCGGCCTCGAACACCAGCCGCCGTCTCGGCATCACGGCGAACAGGTGGACGTGCGGCTGCTGGCCAAGCAACTACCGCACGTGGTCGAGCAGTTGACGGCCGATGGTTGGCAGGTGGAATCCGAAGGACGTCTGATCCGTCGCCCCGGCCGTGTCACGCTGAGTGTCGCCTCGGGTATCGACTGGTTCGAGCTGGACGGCAAAGTGGACTTCGATGGCGTGACGGCATCCTTGCCGACACTGCTCAAGGCGCTGCGCAACAACGAGAAATACATCCGGCTGGACGATGGCACCCACGGAATGCTCCCGGCCGAGTGGCTGAAACAATACGGTAGTTTGGCGGATCTCGGCCAGGCGCGAGACGGCAAGCTCAAGTTCCGGTCGTCGCAGGCCCTGTTGCTGGACGCCCTGCTGGCCGCCCAGGACGATGTGCAGGTGGACGAACGGTTCGACGAATATCGCCGCCGCCTGCGGTCGTTCGAAGGCGTGCAAGCGGCCGATGCGCCGCGCGGTTTCGTCGGCGCGTTGCGCCCCTATCAACAAGAAGGCCTGGGTTGGTTGAACTTTCTGCGCGAGTTCCGGCTGGGCGGGTGCCTGGCCGACGACATGGGGCTGGGCAAGACCGTCCAGGTGCTGGCGATGCTCGAAGCGCGCCGCGCCCAGGCCTTGGCCGACGGACAGGCGCGCAAGCCGTCGTTGGTCGTGGTTCCCAAGAGCCTGGTGTTCAACTGGATCGACGAAGCGGCCCGTTTCGCGCCGCGTCTGCGAGTGCTCAACTACGCCGGTCTCGACCGTGTGTCGCTGCGCGAACAGTTCGCCGACTACGACGTCATTCTGGCCACGTATGGCATCCTGAGACGCGATATCGTGGAACTGCGAAGCGTGCCTTTCGACTATGCCATCCTCGACGAGTCGCAGGCCATCAAGAACGCCCATTCCCAGGCGGCCAAAGCCTCGCGGCTGGTGCAGGCCGAACATCGTCTGGCGATGACGGGTACGCCCATCGAGAATCATCTGGGCGAGCTCTGGTCACTGTTCGAGTTTTTGAATCCGGGCATGTTGGGACGCTCGCGGACTTTCGCGGCGCTGACCAAAGGCGGCCGCAAGGACGGCGACGCGGATTCCTCGCTGCCGCTGCTGGCGAGCGCGTTGCGTCCGTTCATGTTGCGACGGACCAAGGAACAAGTGCTGTCCGAGCTGCCGGAAAAGACTGAGCAGACCTTGTTCTGTGAAATGCCGCCCAAACAACGCAAGCTGTACGACGAGCTGCGCGAGTTCTATCGGACCAGCCTGAACCAGCGCGTCAGCGAGCTGGGGTTCAACAAGGCCAAGATCCATGTGCTCGAAGCGCTCCTCCGGCTGCGGCAGGCCGCGTGCCACCCCGGGCTGGTCGATCCCAAACGCGCGACCGAGCCCAGCGCCAAGCTCGAGTTGCTGACGGAACGGATCAGCGAGACCGTGGCCGAGGGGCACAAGGCGCTGATTTTCTCCCAGTTCACCAGCCTGTTGACGCTCGTCCGCCAGCAGTTCGACGCTCAGGGCCTGACCTACGAGTACCTGGACGGCCAGACGCAAGACCGCGGCGCCAAGGTGAAACGCTTTCAGCAGGATGCCGATTGTCCGCTGTTCTTGATCAGCCTCAAGGCCGGCGGCCATGGCCTGAATCTGACGGCGGCCGACTATGTGTACATTCTCGATCCGTGGTGGAATCCGGCCGCCGAGGCCCAGGCGGTCGATCGCGCGCATCGCATCGGCCAACTGCGTCACGTGTTCGCCTATCGGCTGATCTGCCGCGACACGGTCGAAGAGAAGATCGTCGAGCTGCAGAGGGAAAAACGCGAGCTGGCCGACGCGATCATCGCGGCCGACGGCAATGTGATCGGAAACCTGACCGCAGAGGATCTGCAATTGCTGCTCAGTTGAAGGAGCCAATGCGACATGGAACGGCGCGGCGCAACTACAGTTCGTACGGTCCGGAGACGATTCCTACGAACGCCTACCTTCGAGCCTTTGGAACCCCGTTCTCTACTGGCCGCAATCATCCTGTCGGACGATGCCCAACTGACGCTCGAATTGATCAATCGCGCGCGGGCGAATCCGGCGGCCGAGGCGGCTCGGCTGAACATCGGCCTGAACGCCGGCCTCTTGCCGGGGACGTTGTCCCCCACGCCTAAACCCCCGCTGGCGCCAAATCAGGTGCTGATCGACGTGGCCGTCGCCCACACGCGCGACATGTTGCAACGGAACTTCTTCGACCATACGAATCCGGACGGGGCAGGACCGGGCGATCGCCTGGCCGCCGCGGGATATCCGATGCGTTCGGCGGCGGAGAATCTGGCGATCGACGCCAATCCATCCGCCGCCCACGACGCCCTGTTCCGCAGCGCGGGGCATCGCGTCAACATGCTGCGGCCCGGGCTCCGCGAGGTCGGCGTCGGGATCGACGCCTATGGGGCGTGGGGCGTGATTATGACCGAGCTGTTCGCCGATCGCGCGGGCGATGCTTTTCTGACCGGCGTGGCATTTTCCGACTGGGTGGTCGCCGATGATTTCTACACTCCCGGCGAAGGCCTAGCCGACGTGACGATCATCGCCACGGCTCGCGGTCGCGGCGCCATTTATCGCACGACGACCAGCTCCGGCGGGGGGTACGCATTACAGGTTCCGCCCGACACCTACGACCTGGTGGCCATCGGCGGCGAGCTTCGTGAGCCGATCGAAGTCTCAGGCGTGGTTCTGCAAACGCAGAACGTCAAGGTCGACTTTGCGGCGCCCGGACACGAGCCGCCCACGCCCGTGCCTCCCTCGGCCCGCGACGACCGCGCGATGACGATGCGCGGCGTCTCGGTCGTGATCGACGTGCTCGCCAACGACTTCAGCCACACCGGGCTGGCGGCCGCCACGATCGACGTGGTCGCCGCGCCGCTGCACGGCCAAGCCGTCGCCGATCCGGAAACTGGCCGCATCGAATACTCGCCCGCGGCCGGCTGGGCCGGTCGCGACGCCTTTACGTATCGAGTTCAAGACAGCCGCGGCCTGTGGTCGGCCGACGCTCGAGTGTTCGTGACGACACTCGAGCCGGATGGCCCGGCCTGGCGGAATCCTCAGAATCCGCTGGATGTCAACGCGGATGGCAAGATCGGGCCGATCGACGTTCTAATGCTGGTCAATGATTTGAATGCTCGTCAGTCCCGCGCACTGCCCGATCCATCGCCCGAGGGCATCTTTCCGTCACCCTACCTGGACGTCAGTGGCGACGGACGCGTGGATCCGCGAGACGTGTTGATCGTTGTCGCCTATCTCAACGTCGCCACGGTCGCCGAAGGCGAAGTCTCCAACGACCGGTCGGCGGCGTCTGGTGGCGAGGCCACGGAGCGCGGCGCGGATCTGCACGCGTCGGAGCCGCCCGTCCCGCACGCCGCGGATAGTTCAAGCGAGCTTGCCGACGGCGCCGGATTCTGGTCCACCCTAGCGCCTGCGACCGTCATCTCTCTCGATGCCGGTCGTCTCGGGCGGATGCTGGACGAAACCGGCTCGGATTTGGCACGGGCGGCCCTTTCAGAAGCATTCCGGGGCCCGTGCACTGCGCAGCAGATACGGCCGCACGTCGTAGATGCCGTGTTCGACCGAAGGTCGGATCCGCCCGCGCCGCGGCCGCGCGTCGGGGCGATGCCCGTTCTGCAGGACCGTTGCGGCGCGCTGCTTCGTCTGCCGCTCGACACGGCAGCGCACGAGATCGGGACAGACTCGCTTGCGCAGACCGACGATGACGGGCGCGAACCGCGCGACGCCCTGACGTAGGAGGCGCCGCACGGGCTTGCTCCGGCGCCGCGCGTCGCGGCACAAGCCCTTGCCATCACCGGCGGCTGCATGGTATGACATGGCACAGCCTCGCGCGCCAGGCTTGTCTGACGGGTTCGGCTCGCGCGGCGACCGGATCGCGAGCGCGAACCGCTCGGATTTGGGCGACGGATCGTGCAGTCGTCCGGGCAAGCGAGCCAGATATCGCGTGTCGCTGCAAAAGGACGACGTGCCGCGTGTCCCTCCGGCACAGTGACGCGGTGCGTCGTCGCCGGTGGCGCGCGTTGCACATCGCGTCGAGGCTGCGCGGAACGCGGCGACAGTGAACAGACACCGTCAGAGACATCCGTCCGCCGGCACGGTCGTGCGGCCGAGAGTCTCATGCCGAACCTATCGTGCGTGTCGCCCGGCGCGAGATCCGGAATCCAAAATTCCTTTGGTACGCCTGAAAACAGAAGACGGTCCTGACTACAGAAGACGGTGGCGATGGCCTGGTGGTACTTGCTGATCTTCGTGCTCGGCGCCGTTTTGGGCGGGCAGCTCAACCGAGGCATCTATGGCCTGGCCTGGCATCGCCGCGCGATCAGTCCCTGGTCGCCTCCGCCCGACGGCGGGCCACCGCGCCGATGGACCGATCGACTGCCGATCGTGGGCTGGTTCGGTCTGCGGCGCGAATCGTCGCTGCACGGCGCCGGGTTCTGGGTGCGGCCGCTGTTGCTCGAAGTGACGGTTGGAGCGGGGTTGGCCGTTCTCTATTACTGGGAGGTCGAACGCGCGGCGTTCGTGCCCCAGGCGGTCGCGGCTGATTTTACGCGCGGGATGCTACACGCGCAGTACGCCGTGCACGCGATTCTGCTGGCGCTGATGCTCGTCGCCACGTTCATCGACTTTGATGAAAAGACGATTCCCGATGCAATTACCGTGCCCGGTGCACTGATCGGGCTGGTGTGCTCGGCGTTGATTCCAGTGGCCGAGCCGCACCTTGCCCAGGCGACGGGCCACGGCCGGATGCAAGCCGCGCGGCTGTTGCTGACCCCGCCCGGCGTCTGGCCACCCTGGTTGGACGCGTGGCCGGGCCTGGCGCTCGGCACGCTCTGCCTGGTCGGCTGGTGTCTGGCGATCTGGCCCAAGACGGCGACGCGGCGGCGCGGATGGATTGCGGGGATCCGCTATCTGGTGGCGAGCATGTTCCGCTGGCCGCGATGGCAGATCTACCCGATCCTGGCCATTGTCGGATGCGGCGGGATCGTGGCGGTCTGGTGGTGGGGCGGCCTGCACTGGCGATCGCTGTTGACCTCGTTGGTCGGCCTGGCGTTCGGGGGCGGAATGATCTGGTCCGTGCGGATCGTGGGCAGCCTGAGCCTTGGCAAGGAAGCGATGGGCTTTGGCGATGTAACGCTGATGGCGATGATCGGCGCCTACGTCGGCTGGCAAGCGTCGTTGTTGATCTTCTTCCTTGCGCCGTTTGTCGCCGTGGTGGTCTCGGTGCTGCACTGGCTGCTGACCCGCCGCCGGGACATTCCTTACGGACCGTACCTGTGTATCGCGACGGTGGCGGTGATGTTGTGGGGCGACATTGCCTGGAAGCAGCGAGGCCCGCTGCTGTACTCTGATCCGCCATGGCTGATCCCGGCCGTGCTGCTGTTCTGCCTGTTGATGCTCGGCGGATTGCTCCGCCTGTGGCGGTTGCTCGAAGACGCGCTGTTCGGGCCACCGGCCTGAGGATCGTTCGATCAATGAGTGTCCGGTTGAGATCTAGGGTCAGCGTAACCGTTCAGGGAATGCGCCGCTAATGGAAGCGGAGCGGCGCAAGCCGTTCGGTCCTTCGAGGTAGGTAGGTTCTTCGTAGCGAAGCAATTGGATCGACCGCCAGCAGACACACCGGAGGGCTTGCGCCCTTCCGCTTCAATTCTCGGTGACCGTTCTCCAAGGCTCGCTTGTCCTGCACCACAGGTTGTCGCCATTCGGCTGGCGTGACAAACCGTGAACGACCACAAATCACCACGCCTTCCCCGTAAACGATCGGGCAACAAATGATCGAACGATCCTAAGGCGGGCTAGCGTCCGCAGCCCAAAAATCTGTTTGGCCGAAGGCCTCCGATTACCGTAGCCTGGGGCAACGCCCCAGGGCTGGCGCCGCGCGCGTGCCTCTTTTGGCCGAAGGCCATATTCA
>JAVYAJ010000152.1:0-7091 GCA_032229885.1 Candidatus Anammoximicrobium sp.
TCGATCAAGCGACTGGTCGGTGGCTTCCGCAATCGGGAAAACTTCAAGACGGCCATCTTTTTCCACTGTGGTGGGCTCGATCTCTACCCACGATAATGTCGGATGGACCTGTTTAGGCAGCCGGGACGCCGGCGTCAGCCGCGCCGAAGCGCGGTTGTTCTCGCCCAAAAAATGAGTAAACTGAGCGGCGTGGATCCCGTTCAGGCATGAGCCGTCCGGTCGGCGGCCGTCGCCGCGGTCCCGGACTCGTTGGCCTGCGCCATTCGTCCAAGCCACCGGTGAGACAGCGCCGCCGTGCTGGTGGCTGACAAACATATCCTCGATCAAAGCGCATTCTCAATCAGGGAGACTCTCGTATGATCCGTGTCGGACTTGCCGGAATCGGGTTCATGGGCTGGATTCACTATCTGGCGTACAAAAAACTCAGCGGCGTCGAGTTGGTGGCCGTTTCCGACCCGATCGAAAAACGGCTCGCCGGCGACTGGCGGGACATCAAAGGGAATTTTGGCCCGCCCGGCGAGATGGTGGATCTGTCGCAGGTCGCCAAGTACGCGGATTACCACGATATGCTGGCCGATCCGAACGTCGATCTGATCGACTGCTGTCTGCCCCCGTCGATGCACGCCGAGGCGACGATCGCCGGCTCGCAGGCCGGCAAGCACGTGTTCTGCGAAAAGCCGATGGCGCTGACGACCGAAGATTGTCGCCGGATGGTCACCGCCGCGGCCGATGCGGGCAAACAGTTGTTCATCGGCCACGTGCTGCCGTTCTTTCCCGAGTATGCCCACGCGCTCGAATTGATCCGCGGCGGCACGTATGGAAGATTGCTGGGCGGCACGTTCAAACGCGTGATCTCGGACCCCGCTTGGATGCGCGATTTCTGGGATCCGAACCGGTGCGGCGGTCCGCTGATCGACCTGCACGTCCACGATGCGCATCTGATTCGCCTGCTGTTCGGAATGCCGACGTCGTTGGTCAGCGCCGGTCGCCTGCGAGGCGACGTGGTCGAGTACTGCAATACGACGTTCCGGTTTGCGGACCCGTCGCTGGTCGTCAGCGCGGTCAGCGGGGTGATCAACCAGCAGGGTCGGCCGTTCACGCACGGATTCGAACTGCATCTGGAAAAGGCGTCGCTGCATTACGAGTTTGCGGCCTTCGCCGACAAGGCCGAGCTGATGCCGCTGAAGATCATGACCGAAGACGGCCAAGTCGTGCGCCCCGAGATCGGCGGCGAGGATCTGACGGCGGCGTTTGTCGGCGAGATCGGCGAGGTCGTCCGCTGTGTCCAAGCGAACCAGTCGTCGCCGACCTTGTCCGGGGATCTAGCCCGCGACGCGATCATCCTGTGCCACAAACAGACCGAATCCGTCCAGACCGGCCGGGCCGTCGAGATCGCCTAGCCCCCCACGGTTGGGATTCGCCGCGGCCGTGCACCGCATGCGGACGGTGGCACGCAGCGCCACGACGGTGCGTGGCCCTCCGGGCGCATGCCGTCGTCGAGATGGACGCGCTCTGTCGCTCGTCCGAAACAAGCTGCCCGAAGACGGCGGTGGTGCGAGCGCCGCCGGCGCAGCCATCCGGCGACGCGCCAGCGGTTCGCTACAGACGGCGACCATTCGCCGGGCGTCGCCCGCGTTGATCCGAGCCATTCAGCTTGTTATGGTGCAGGTTTCGCGGATGTCTTTTCGCGGAAATCTTTTCGTAGAGGAGGGACACGTGAGCATGTTCTCGACGAACTGGATCGGGTCGCGATTCGTGCGACGAATCGTTCGGACAGCGGTGGGCAGGGACGGCACGATGCTGCTGGCAATCGGCGCGTTGCTGGCGGTCGCGGGAACGGCGCACAGCGATGAATGGCCGACCTATCGGCACGACATCGCTCGGAGCGGAGTGACCGCCGAATCGCTGAAGCTGCCCCTCGGCCAGGCTTGGGTGTTCCAGCCGAAGCACGCTCCGCAACAGGCGTGGGGCG
This sequence comes from Candidatus Anammoximicrobium sp., assembly GCA_032229885.1. GTDB lineage: Bacteria > Planctomycetota > Planctomycetia > Pirellulales > Pirellulaceae > Anammoximicrobium. The sequence goes on from JAVYAJ010000152.1 coordinate 1,973, forward strand.
AGCCCAATCCACGCCCGGTCGGCGGCTGGTTCGGATCCACGGAACAGCGGCGCGTCCACTTCGATGACGCGTTTCATGTGACGGTCGCGGGCGGGGTCGCTTATTTCGGCTCGTCGGCCGACGGGCGGGTGACGGCCCTGGACGCGCAGACCGGCCAACCGCGCTGGAGCGTCCTGACGGGCGGGCCGGTGCGTCTGGCGCCGACGATTTGGCGGGACAGGCTGTACGTCGGATCGGACGACGGGTTCGTCTATTGTCTGCAGGCAGGCGACGGGGCCGAGGTATGGCGTTTTCACGCGGCGCCCGCCGAGCAGAAACTGCTGGGCAGCGGCAAGATGATCTCGCTCTGGCCGGTCCGCACGGGCGTCCTCGTGGACGACGGCGCCGCCTACTTCGGCGCGGGCATTTTCCCCGCCGATGGCGTGGCCATGTACGCCGTCGACGCCGCGGACGGCAAGCTGCTGTGGTGCAATGACGCGGCCGGCGACGCGCCGCAGAGCCGGCTGTCGCCCCAGGGGTATCTGCTGGCGTCGAAGAGCCGGCTGTTCGTCCCGCTGGGCCGCGTGTCGCCGGCGGCGTTCGACCGCCAGGACGGTCGCCTGTTGTACGAGGCCTATGTCGAACACATCATCGGCGGCAGTTTCGCCACCCTGGCGGACGGTCAGTTGTACACGGGCACCGAAGAGATGATCGGCTTTGACGAGGCCAACTTTCGCGCGCGGTCCAGTTGGTTCTGGAGCCATCTGCTGGTGGTGACCCCGGACGCCTTCTATGCCTCGACCGGCCGCGAGCTGTTCGCGATTCAGCGGGAGCCCTACGGGGCGGCCAGCCTCCGCCGTAAGAAACTGTTGGACGACCAACGCAACGTCAGCGGCCAGCTTCAGCGGGCCAAGCGCGACCCGGCGGCGGCTCGCCAGCAACTGCAGACGCTGCTCGACGGGATCAATCAGCAGATCAAAGAAGCCGAGCAACAGATCGCGGCGGCCCAGACGTGGCGGATGCGCTGCGACTGTGCCGAGGCGCTGGTGCTGGCCGGCAACACGTTGTTCATCGGCGGCGACGGGCAGATCATGGCCTTCGACGCTGCGACGGGCGAGTCGCTGTGGACGGGCGAGATCCAGGGCAAAGCGCGCGGGCTGGCGATCTCCGACGGGCGGCTGTTCGTCAGCGCGGACACCGGCGCCATCTATTGCTTTGCCACCGAGCCCGCCCAGCCAGGTCGCGTGATTCAGCAGCCGTTCGAGGCGGCGCCGTATCCGACAGACGAACTGACGCCGATTTTCGAGGCGGCGGCCGGGCGGATCGTCAAATCTAGCGGGATCACTCGCGGCTACTGTCTGGTGTTGGACTGTGGCACGGGACGGCTGGCCTACGAACTGGCCAAGCGAACGGACTTGCAGATCTACGGCATCGAGTCCGATTTGGAAAAAGTCCAAGCCGCGCGCCGCGCCTTGGATTCCGCCGGCGTGTACGGCGCCCGCGTGGCGATCGAACACGGCGATCCCGCACGGGCGCCGTTCTCGGACTTTTTCGCGGACCTCGTCGTCTCCGAAGCGGCCCTGATCGAAGGTCGGTTGCCGCCCAGCGCCGCGGAAGCGTTCCGGATGGCCAAACCGTTGGGCGGCACGATCTGCCTCGGACAGCCCGCGGCCGCGCGGGACAAGCTGCCCCCGCTGCAGACGACGACGCTGCGCGCGTGGGCGGACGCGGCCCAACTCGCGGAAGCGGGCCTCAGCGACCAAGACGGCGCATGGCTCGATTTCCGCCGCGGCCCGCTGCCGGGCGCAGGCAGTTGGACGCATCAATACGCCGAGCCGGGCAACACGACCTGCAGCGACGACGAACTGGTGCGCGGTCCGCTGGGGATGTTGTGGTTCGGAAATCCGGGCCCGACGCAGATGGCCGAGCGGCATCTGCGAGCCGCCGCGCCGCTGGCGATCAATGGGCGGATGTTCGTCCTGGGCGAAGGAACGGCGGATCGCGTCGGCGTCGGGGAAAACACGATCCGCGCCTATGACGCCTACAACGGGCTGCCGCTGTGGGAGCGCCGTCTGCGCGGGGCGCTGCGCGTCAGCATGTCGCACGACGCGGGCAACTCGGCCGCCAACGCCGACAGCCTGTTCGTCGCGATCAGCGACGAGTGTCACCGCTTCGACGCCGCCACGGGTGAGACCAAGGCCGTATACAACGTGCCACCCGCCGCCGACGGCCAGCCGCGACGCTGGGGCTATGTGGCCGTGGTGGGCGACCTGCTGTACGGCTCACGGACCGTCCAGGGGCGCACGGCCGACTGTGTGTTTGCCTACGACCTAGCCACCGGCGAACTGCGATGGCAGCACGAGGGCCAGGACATCGGCCACGGCTCGCTGGCCATCGGCGACGGCCGATTGTATTTCGCCACCCCCGCGGTGAGTGAATCGCAGCGGGCCGCGGCGCTCAGCGGACAGCCCGAGCACGTCAATCGGCTGAGCGACGCCGAGCGGGCCGAACTGCTGAAGAAGTTCGCCTCGGCCTCGGTCTATCGCGTCGTGGCCCTGAATGCCGCGACAGGCGAACTGCTGTGGGAGCGGCCGGTCGAGATCACGGGCGCCAGCAGCGGAAGCCACTGGTGTTCGCTCGGGGCGATCTATCGCGATGATGCGCTCGTCCTGTTCGGCGTCTTTTTGGACGGTCACTACTGGACGGAGTTTCTGGCCGGACAATTCGACTCGCGGCGAATCGTCGTCCTGTCGGGCAGCGACGGCGGCTTGCTGTGGGACAAGCAGATCGGCTATCGCGTCCGCCCGATCGTGGTCGGCGACACGCTGCACGCCGAACCATGGGCCTTCGATCTGCGAACCGGCCGGCAGCAAACGCGGGTTCATCCGGTGACCGGGCGCGACGAGGCGTGGCAGTTCGCCCGCCCGGGGCATCACTGCGGCTGCCCCGCCGCGGCGCCCCATATGCTATTGTTCCGCTCGTATACGTTGGGTTGGTACGATCTGGACAACGACTATGGGACCCAACATTTCGGCGCCCAGCGGCCGGGTTGCTGGATCAACTTCATCCCGGCTAACGGCCTGTTGATGGTCCCTGAAGCCAGCTCCGGATGCCTGTGCCCGTTCCCCACCATGTGTACGGTCGTATTCCAGAACCGCGAGGAGAACCGCCAGTGGGCCTATTTCAGCCAGCCCGGCCCGATGACGCCCGTCAAACGGCTGGCGCTGAACCTCGGCGCGCCGGGCGACCGCAAGGACGCAGCCGGCGGTTTGTGGCTGGGGTATCCCCGACCGCGCGGATCGTTGGTGCTGCCGCTGGAGCTCGACGTCTCGCTGTTGCCCGGAGGCGGTTATTTCAACCATGACGCGTCGCGGCTACAGATCGACGATGCCGACAAGCCGTGGGTGTTCTGCTCCGGCGTGCGGGGCCTGCAGCGGTGCGCGATCCCGCTGGCCGAGGCGAGCGACGGCACGGCGCGTTACAAGGTGCGTCTGGCGTTTGCCGAGCTCGATCACGACGCCGCGGGCCAGCGGGTCTTTGACATCAAGCTTCAGGGACGGACCGTGGCCGAGAAGGTCGACATCTTTGCCTTGGCCGGCGGTCGGGGCAAGCCGTTGATCAAGGAATTCGGCGGGATCGAGGCGAGCACCGAGCTGACGCTCGAATTCGTCCCCGCGGTCGACGCGCCCACGGCGGATCAGATGCCCGTGCTGCAGGGCCTCGAGATCGTTCGCGAACAGGTTCTGACGCTGGGCTTCGCCGTGCCGACGTTTCTGTTGAGCAACGCGACACCGCAACAGTCAGGCGACCTCGTGATCGCCAATCATCGCGACAGCGACTGGGAGGGAACGCTGCAAATCACGGTTCCGACCGGATTCGCGGTGACGCCGAAAGAAACGGAACTTCGGATCCCCTCCGGCAGCGCGACAACCGTCTCGCTCCAAGCGGCTCCGGGCGACCAGGCGGCGCCGGGCAAACATCCGATTGAAATCGCGCTGCTGCGAACAGACGGCGCGGTCGAGGCCAAATTGCAAACGAGCTTAGAGCACCTAGGCGATCTGCAACGCACGATCCTGCCAGCGACCGAAGACACCTATGTCTCGCAGTCCGTCGCGACGGCCAATCACGGAGCGGACAAGCATTTGGTGCTGGATGGCGGCGATGCGCGGATGGGCGATCGGCATCACAGCCTGGTCTATCTCAAGTTCAACATCGCGGTCGATGGCTGCCCGCGTTCGGCTACCCTGCGGCTGTACAACGGCAACAATCCGTCGGTCGATTCGGGACGCGTTCGGCTGGTGGCCGAGCCGTGGAGCGAGGCGAGCGTGACCTACCAGACTCGCCCCAAGTTGGGAGCGATCGTGGGGACGATCGGACCGGTCGCCGAGAACCAGGTCGTCGAGATCCCGCTGGACCTGACGCTCGAGAGCCAGCAGGAACTCAGCCTGGCCCTCGATCCGACCAACCGCGACGGCCTGCTGTACATCTCGCGCGAGGGCGGCCATGCGCCCGAATTGATCGTCGAGTATGTCAAGTGATTGCCGCCGAACGCTGCGCGGCGAGTGCTGCTTGGACAGTTGTCTGGGATGCCGTCGGCGCGCTGGGGCGGCCCTTGGACGGCGGGCCATCCGATGACGGCGGCGCAATGTCCGACGCCCGAGCTTCTCTCGTAGGAGCCCCAACGCTCGGACGTTGATCAGCGCCTAGATCAGGCAGCCCATCGCGTCTCTGGACAAGAGATCGACCGCGCGAAACCGGACAGCGCGGACAGAGACAGGCAGGAAACGATACTTCGGCGAACTCCTGGCGATTCGACAAAGGCCCCATGACGCATCGCAGCTACCCTATACTACTAACCTCAAACATCGTGAAAGTTTTGACGATGTTTTCAGGCAGCGACAGCGTTACGTTGTTGAAGGATTACATCTTGTGCTTGCAGTAGCTCTGGGTTCTCTGCGTCTCTGCGTTTGATCGACGTCCTTGCGCCGGCGAACTGGCCGGGCTACAGGTAAATACGTTTCGGAAACGCAGAGACGCAGAGGACGCTGAGATTTCGGCGGCCCGTCGTAGCCGGGCGAGACGTGACAGGCGAATCACGGCGGATGGACACGGATAGCGGGGATGAAGAAAAACGGTTAGA
>JAVYAJ010000153.1:0-9427 GCA_032229885.1 Candidatus Anammoximicrobium sp.
CCAGCCAGGTCGCGGCCAGCGGACGAAGTTCGCCGACCAGCCAAACTCGCGGTTCTGGATTGGACGCGATGGCCATGAAAGCCCCCGTTTAGCGATATTACAACAGGGACAAGCTCCGATGACGACGCTCCGACTGGAGGAAATCGCCCGTGCCCGGCAACGAATCGACGGCGGCGTGCTCGTTACACCGTGTCCCTTTTCGCCTGCGTTGTCCGCACGGTACAACTGCCAGATCCATTGCAAGCTCGACTTCCTGCAGCGCACGGGCAGCTTCAAGGAACGCGGCGTCCGCAACGCGCTGCTACAACTGGACGCCGCCAGCCAAGCGCGCGGCGTGATTGCCGCCAGCGCCGGCAATCATGCGTTGGCCTTGGCCTATCACGGTGGCCAACTCGGCATCCCGGTCACCGTGGTCATGCCGATCTATGCGCCGCTGCTCAAGCAGGCCAACTGTCGGCGTTTGGGCGCGACCGTCGTGCTGCACGGCGCCAGTTTTGGCGACGCCCAGGCCAAAGCCCTCGAGTTGATGCAGGCCGGCGGGCAGACCTACGTCCACGGGTATGATGATCTGGCGATCATCGCCGGTCAGGGCACGCTCGGGCTCGAAGTCGTCGAGCAGACGCCGGAGTTCGACGCCATTGTCGTCCCGATCGGCGGCGGCGGGCTGATCGCGGGCGTCGCCACCGCGATCAAACATCTCCGGCCCGAAGTGCAAGTGATCGGCGTCGAGCCCGCCAACTCGACGTGTTTTCTCGCGGCCCTGGCCGCCGGCGCGCCGATCGACGTCCGATCCGAGCCGACGCTGGCCGATGGGTTGGCGGTGGGCGTTGCGGGGAGCCGGGCCTTGGAGATTGCCCGCCCGCTGGTCGATCGGGTCGTAGCGGTCAGCGAGGCAGAGCTGGCACTGGCCGTCGTGCGGTTGATGGAACTCGAAAAATGTGTGATCGAGGGCGCCGGCGCGGCGCCGTTGGCGGCGCTGCTCGGCGGCCAGTTGCCCGAGCTGACCGGCAAACGCGTCGTGCTCGTGCTGAGCGGCGGCAACATCGACTTGACGATCCTTAGCCGCCTGATTGAAACAGCCCTCGTCACGGACGGACGCCTGGTGCGTTTCACGGCGATGATCAGCGACCGGCCGGGCGGCCTGGCGCATCTGACGAGCGTGATTGCCGGCGCCGGAGCAAGCGTCAAAGAGATCACGCACGATCGAACGTTTTCCGGCGCCAACGTCGCGGCGGTCAACGTCTTGTGCACGATCGAGACGCGCGATCAGCGTCACATCGCGGCGTTGTCGGCTGCCTTGACCGAGGCGGGCATCCGACATCAAACGCATCTCGGCCAGTGGCCTGAGGACCGCGATGACGCCGGTGGCTAAATCCGGCCAACGCTGGCGGATGTCGCGCACTATACTGTGCGAGTAGGAAATTGGCCGGGCGTCGATTCGATCCGCTGCGGCAATGACGGGCTGGCGCCTGTTATTCGAGGCGCCGTGGCGAGCCATCCAGCGCAGGACGCGCCTAGCTGGCTAAGCCGGACGATCGACTGGCGAAAGAAAAACAACAGCCAGACAGCGGACTGTCGGGTCGGCGCGGTGCGCTGATCGCCGCCGGTGCGAACGGTGGTTTTCCCGACCGTCGGCTGCGCGGGCCGAGCCGCGCGGGGCGCGCGGGCGAGCGGACAAGCGAGGTTCAAATATGCTCGGACTTCAGATTCCTCGACTCCCGTGGGCGACGCATTGGAACGTCGTTTTTATCGGGGTCGCGTTTCTCGCCATGCAGTTGTTTCTGACGCTGCGTTTCTGGCGACGGATGAAGCGGCATCTGCGACGGCTGAACCGGCTGTTGGCCGAGTTGGACGCGGGCGGCGACGGGCGCGACATACAGGCCCACGTCGGCGAGATCCCCTGGCTGAAGTGGGTGGATCGCAACTTTTCCCGCCAGGCGACGGCGCCCGGCAATTACACCCGCGACGAAGTTCTGCGAGAACTGGACACTCAGATCGCCAGCGACAGCAGTTATCTGTTGCTGCAACGGACCGGCGTGATGGCGCCGCTGTTGGGTGTGATCATCACTGTGCTGGGTTTCATGCTGATCGACTTTTCCCGAACCGGCGAACAGTCTTTGGGCGAGTTGCTGCTGATCGTGGCGCCGCTGGTCGCGGGCGTCGGCACGGGGGCGCTGCTCGCGTTCATCAACCAGTGGCTGTTGCATCTGGTCGGCGGCAGGGTCGAGAGCGTCCGTTATGCGGCGCGGGTCTGGTTCGACGCGGCGATCTGGAGTCACGTGGGGCTGGACACCCAGGCCGCGACGGTCAAGGCGATTCAAGCGATGGAAAAGATGGCCCGCGCCGTCAGCGAGGCGGCCGAGCGCGAAACCGAGAACGCGCGGGCCATGCGCGAAGGGACCGCGTCGATTCGCGTGGCGGCGGCCGATTTCCAGGAGACGCACGCCGTGTTGAACGAGCAGTTTCGGGGGATGCCCGGGCGGCTGGCCGAGCTGACCGCGTCGCTCGAATATGCCGTCGATACGCTGGATGCCTTGATCCCCGTGGGGCAGCGGGCGGCCACCGGCCTGGACTCGGCGGCCACGGCCTTTCGCACGGCGGTCGATGAACGCTTCGTCGCGGCGGCGAAGACGCACCAGACGACGATCGACACGCTCGCCGAGTCGGTGGCTCGAATCAATGAAAGCACGCTCCAACTGCGCGTCGGCAGCGGCGACTTGCAGGAGACCGTCAACGCCCATGCCAATACTTTCAAAACGCTGAACCGTTCGCTGACCAACCAAGTGCTGCCGGCGCACGAATCGTTCCTGGCCGCGTTGTCGCAATTCAACGGGCGCGCCGAAGGACTGTTCGAGCGGATGGACAGCCTCCAGGGCGAGCTGGTCCAGTCGCTGGAGCGGATCGCCGCGTTGGGGCCCGAAGCCGATCGCGGTGCGGCCTGTTTCACCGCGGCCACGAGCGCATTCGCCGACGCCGTGCAACACAAGTTCGCGCCCGCCGCGGCCGAACACCAAGCCACGATGGACCGGCTGACTGCGTCCGCGTCCCAACTGCAACAGGCAGGCCAGGGCTTGGCGGACGGCGAACAGGCGATCGGCGGGCTGATGCGATTGTACGCGCGGTCGAGCGAAGAACTGGCCGCTTCGCAGCAGACGCTGCGGACGGCCGTCGAAGGCTTGGCGGACGCCTCGGCGGGGTTGCAACAGACGTACGGCGGCGACTTGGCGCCGGCCCAGCGCGCGCTGCGGCAGGCGGTCGATGGATTCAGCCGGTCGGCCCACTGCCTGCAAGACTTCTTGGCCGACGGATTGGCGCCGGTGGCCCAACAACTGGCTCAACTCGATCAGACGTTCCAGTCGCTGAGCCAGACCGTCGCCGCGATCCGCGAGCTGTCCGCCGCTCGCGAAGACATCGATCGGTTGGTCGCCGCGCTGGGCCAGTCCGCCACGATCGCCGAGGCCATTTCGCGGTTGCCTGAACAGATTCGCCACATCTTGGAACGGTCCGCGCCGCCCCGCCGCGGACTGACGGACTGGTTCCGCGGACTCCGAAACCAGGAGACCTGAGCGGCGCCCGCCACGTTTGAGGGACTGTTAAAGGCCACGTTTGAAGAGACGTTCGAGGAGACCCGTGGATGGGTTACGCGCATTCCGTCTTGCTGCTGGCTCAAACCGAGACGGCCGACACGATCCCCACCGCGAGCGGCGTGCAGACGTTGGACTGGATCGTGATCGGCCTGTACGCCGTGGGGATGCTGGCCATCGGCTGGTACTATGCCCGGCGGACAAGCACCACGGAAGACTATCTGCTGGGTGGTCGCAGCATGGCGCCGTGGAAAGTCGGCCTGTCGCTGTTCGCGACGCTGCTCAGCACGTTGACCTACCTGGCGCTGCCCGGCGAGATGATCAAGTTCGGTCCGATGGTGCTCTCGCAGTTGATCGCCATGCCGTTCGTCGCCTTGGTGATCGGCTGGCTGCTGATCCCGTTCATCATGCGGTTGCCCGTAACCAGCGCGTACGAGATTTTGGGGAACCGATTCGGATTGGGCGTTCGCCTGGTCGGCTCGAGCCTGTTTCTGGCGCTGCGTCTGTTCTGGATGTCGTTGGTCATCTATGCCACGGCCAGCACGGTGTTGATTCCGATCTTGGGGTTGCCGTCGTCGGTCGTGCCGTGGGTCTGCGTTGTGCTGGGGCTGGTCACCGTGGTCTACACGTCGCTGGGCGGCCTGCAAGCCGTGGTGCTGACGGACGTAGTGCAGACGGCGATCATGTTTCTGGGCGCCGGACTGATCCTGATCGTGATCACGGTCCAGTTGGGCGGCGTCGGCCAGTGGTGGCCTCACACCTGGCCCGCGCACTGGCAGCGGCCCGTGTTTTGGTACGACCCCGACGTCCGCTTCACGTTCGTCGGCGGCTTTCTCTCGATGTTCCTCTGGCATACCTGCACCGCCGGCTCGGATCAGATGGCGATCCAACGCTATCTGGCGACTCGCGACGCGCAATCCGCCAGGCGGATGTTCAACATCTCGATCCTGGCCAACGTGTTGTTGTGGCCGTTCCTGGGCGTGGTGGGCGTGGCTTTGCTGGCGTACTTCGGCGCCCGGCCCGAGGCGTTTCCCGCCGGTCTGACGCTCGAGGCGAACGCGGACCAGTTGCTGCCGATTTTCATCGTCCGCGGGTTGCCCGCGGGAATCAGCGGCCTGGTCATCGCGGGGTTGCTGGCGGCGGCCATGTCCAGCCTGTCGTCCGGATTGAACTCGGCATGCACCGTCATCATGGCCGATTTCCTCGATCGCAAAGGGCGGGTCGCGAGGTCCGAGGCCCAGCGCGTCCGGCGTGCGCAGTGCGTATCGTGGGCGGTCGGCATCATCGTCGTGGCCCTGGGCGCGCTGGTGGGCCAGGTCGAGGGCAATCTGGTCGAGCTGTGCCACAAGATCGCCAACCTGCTGACCGTGCCGCTGTTCATCCTGTTCTTCATGGCCATGTTCATCCCGTGGGCCACCGCGCCGGGCGCCCTGGTCGGCTCGGCTTGCAGCGCGGCGGCCGCGGTGGCCGTCGGTTATTTTCACGTGTTCGGCCTGACGTTCGTCTGGATGATGCCCGCCGCGTTCGTGATCGGCGCGTCGAGCGGAATGCTGGTCAGCTTGTTGCCGCGGGGGCGGGCCGGGCGGGCGGGCGCCGCGTGAATGCCCGCGGCCTTGCCCGCGCGGGGCGAGCGGGCGGGCGGAATGGCCGAATGATCGCGACCGGCGCTCGCGCGGCCCGCCGCGCTACGCGGTCCCAGCCGGAGGCGCGCCCGCGGCGTCCGCCGGACCGCCGTCGAACTGGCGTTCGAACTCGGCCATCGTCTCCGGTTCGCGGCGTCGCCGTTCGGCAAGCCCCTGCTGCAGGGAATACAGGCCGGACACAACGACGCCGGCCCCGCCGATCACCAGCAGCGTCTGCGGCGACACGTTCCGCGCAGCCAGGATCATGCCGGCGCCCGAGGCGCTGAAACGGACGATGCCGTTCAGGAACACCATGATCCCCATATAGCGGCTGGTGTCTTCGCCGGGCGGCGCAAAATGGGTGACCCCGATCTGCCACCATAGGATCCACCACCCCCCCTGGACAGTGCCGCGCAGCAGCCGTCCCAGGACAGGCAGAATGACGATCGCCGGGGGAAACACGCCGGCCAGCGCCGGTGTGGCGGCCAGCAGCAGCGCATCCAGCCCCCAGGCGACACGCACGCCCGCCCACGACAGCCAGGGATTGATGTGATCGAATTGTTTTCCCAGCCAACCCGTGGCAAAAAACGCGGCGAGCGCGGGCAAGGCATGCATCAGGACGTTCGAGCCGACGTAACCGTAGCCGAGATCGCGACTCAACAGGCTCCAGATCAAGGGGAAATAGAGCATCTGAAAAAAGCCGTCCAGAAAGCAGCCGACCAGATAGCGACGGAATCGACCGTCGCGGGCCAGCACGCGCCACGCCTCGCGAAAGCTGCCGCCGACGCGCGGCGGCCGGTCTTCGCCTTGCGACTCGACCGTCTCCTCGACGTGAATCCGTCGAAAGCACACGAAGCTGATCAGGCTCAGAAAACCGGCGCCGACCATCAGGATCTCAGCCATGTGTGTGGTGGCCCACCGCAGTGTCTCGCCAGCCGGACCCGCGACCGCCGTGGCGTCGCCGCCGGACGCAGCCTGCGACGCCAGATGGAGGATCAAGGATGTCGTGAAGCTCGAAGCGACAAAACACAGCGACGACCATTTTCGCACTTCGCCCGTGGCGTGGCCGCGGTCGTCGACCGGGTAATTCGACCGAAGCACGGCCGTGATGGCCGGCCGGGTGATGATCTCGAACAACGCGCCGAGGCCCAACAACGTGAGAAACCAGAACGCGCTGTGCGTGACCATCGCCATCGCCATGCTGGACAGCGCCGCCAGAACACCCGGGATGAAGATGAACGGCATCTTGTGGCGCGACGCCATGCGGCTGCCGAGATACAGGGCCAGCAACATGCCCACCCCGGAATAGATTTCCCGTAGCGGCAGATGCCAGTTGGCCGCCTGCGCCGATTTGATCGCGATGATCGGTGCATTGAGCAGGATGCCACCGGCCGTCGCGTCGAGCAGCGCATAGGTCAGGTGCAGCCGGAATGTCCGGGCGGCGTTGCCCGACAGACCGGGGCCGCGGAAAAACGCAGACGCGAAAAATGCCTTGATCACGCGAAGTCATGCTCCCTGGCGGCCGGTCGCCACAGGCCATGACGGCGAAGTGGGCGACGCGCCACCCGTCTGCAATCGCGGCTCGACCCCATCGCGGCGGCGTCGTGTTCGGTATGGCTTCGGGGCGAACCGACGCTTGGACGCACGATGTCAGATGCCCGGGCGCTGACAGCGTACGGGAAGGTGGACGCAACGCGTCCGTTATACTCCGTGAGACTCGGTCTGTCACTTCGGGGGACGTAGTTTGGTTTGCCGTTGCCGCGGAAAATATCTGCCGCACGGTTCGATTTGTCCCGGCGACGCGGAACGCAAAATCCGCCGCGCGCGGTTGAGGATGGTGCATTTCAGCGTAACCCGAAGCGTAAGCGAGGGAAGCAACTTCCTTCATCGCTCACGCTTCGGCTTACGTATCACGGTCAATCGCGCACGGTCTAGAATCGCGACCGAGCCGAAGATCCCCGCGACAAGTGCCGCGTTCTCGCGCCGCGCAGCATGGCCGACAGGGCTATGCGCCGACGTCGTCGGCGCGCATTTCGGCGGCGTCCAAGGCGACGATCGCCAAGTTGTGGCGATCGGCCAAGCGGATCATTTCCTCCTGGTCCAAGATGATCGTCTTGCCGGCCTCGATCGCCAACACCGAGGCGCCCGCTTCGATCAGCGTCTGCACGGTCAACACGCCGACCGTCGGCACGTCGAACCGCATGTCCTGCTGAGGCTTGGCCACTTTCACCACGGTGAAATTGCCGGACGGGCACAGGTGGCCGGCCCGGCGGATGCATTCGTCCGTGCCCTCGACCGCCTCGACGGCCAGCACCGCCAAGCCTTTGACGGCCACGCTTTGACCCACGTCGACCCGCCCCAACTCTTTGGCCAGTTCCCAGCCAAATCGGATGTCCTTCCATTGGTGGGCGGAAGGAACGCGATTGGTCAGATTTCCAGCGCGCACAAGCAACTCCGGGGCGTAATCGGTGGCCGGACCGAACTCGATGCCCTCGCGGGCGAACGCCGCAACGATCGTTCCCAACAGCGTGTCGTCCTTGCGGTCCTTGGTCTTCGTGATCCAGTGCGGATAAAACGTCTTGAAAAACGTCCAGTCCGGCAAGTGCCTCAGCCAGTGGTACTTGCGGAAAATCAGCACCTTGTGAATCTTGCCGGCCATCGTCGCCCGGGTGATTCCGTGCCGATGAAAATAGCGAATCGCCGTGCCCAGCTTTGCCAGCCCCAGCGGCTGCCAATCGTGGCACAGCTCGCTCAGTGCCGGGTCGGCATGGTCTCGGGCCGCCAGGCAATACACCTGGCAGCCCTGTGCACGCAAGGCCTGGGCGACCACGATCGGAAATCGTCCCCAACCCGCCACCAGGCCGATCTTGGGCGGTCCGCGGTCGTTCACGGCGTCTCCTGTGCGGCCGACGGATCGTTCGCTGACTGCAACTGGGCCACAGCCCGTTCCAGTGCCTTCACTTGCTTTTTCAGGTCGGGCAGCTTTTGCATCGTGGCCACAATCAACAGTTGTTGCCGCTCGGGCGTCGCCGGCGTGCCGACATAGGTGCTGCCATCCGGGATGTCGTTCATCACGCCGGCCTTGGCGCCGATCGTCACGCGATTTCCGATTCGCACGTGGTCGCGGATGCCGACCTGTCCTGCCATCACGACGTAATCGCCGGTCGTGGTGCTGCCGGCCACGCCGACCTGCGAGCAGATTACGTTGTGGCGCCCGATCCGACAGTTGTGGCCGATCATCACGTGATTGTCGATCTTCGTCCCCTCGCCGATCACCGTCGCCCCGTAGGTTCCGCGGTCGATCGTCGCGCACGCGCCGATTTCCACATCGTCGCCCGCCTCGACCGTGCCCAACTGGGCGGACAGACGGTGGCGACCATCGACCGTCGTGTAGCCAAAGCCGTAGGCGCCGATCACGGCGCCGGCATGGACCAGCGCTCGCGCACCCAAGCTGGTGTTCTCGTACAATACCGCGTTGGGAAACAACACGGCGTCTTCGCCCACGCGGCATCCGGCCATGATCTGCACGCCGGAATGGATCACCGTCCGGGCGCCGATGACCACATCGTCGCCGATCACCGCGTTGGCATGGACGACGACCTCTGGCCCCAAGCGAGCGGTCGGGCTGACGACCGCGCTCGGCGCGACGCCGACACGATGATCGCGAAGCGGCGGCCGAAAGAACATCACGATCCGCACGAACGCGTCGTGGACGTTGGACACCGAGACGTAGGGAATGCCCTCCGGTTGAAAATCCGGCGGCGTGAGTACGGCCGCCGCCTGGCACGCGGCCAGACGGCTCGCCAGCCGGGCGTTCTCGGCGAACGTGATGTATCCCGGTTGGGCGTCCCGGATGATGTCCGCTCCCGTGATCGGGATGCTCGCGTCTCCTCGAAGCTGCCCATCGACCATTTGAGCGACGTCACCTAGCGAGACGACCATGGCAAGGAATCCTTTCCTGCAAAGAGGCCCGTCGCACCCCCGACTCGCGCACCTGCGCTCGAGGCTCGACCCACGTATGCTACTCAAACAAAGACGCCGGCGGCAAGACGAAATAACAGCGCGCTCGACCCAGGCTTCCGGACATGCTTGGGTGTATGTCAGGTCGCGTCGGTTTCGGCAGCGCTTAACGCGGGCTGTCGCCCGCAACCCAAGAATCTGTTTGGCCGAAGGCCTCTGATCACCGTAGCCTGGGGCAACGCCCCAGGGCTGGCGCCGCGC
>JAVYAJ010000154.1:0-11919 GCA_032229885.1 Candidatus Anammoximicrobium sp.
CATCACCAACGTAGCCTGGGGCAACGCCCCAGGAGTCAGAGATGATAACAACCGTGTTGGCCGAAGGCCAACATCAACGTGTCACCGTGGCCCGGATGAATATGGCCTTCGGCCAACAGAGGCACGCGCGCGGCGCCAGCCCTGCGGCGTTGCCCCAGGCTACGGTGATCGGAGGCCTTCGGCCAAACCGATTCTTGGGTTGCTGGCGCTAGCCCGCATTAGGTATAACGCTGTTCCCACTCGGCCAAGCGTTTGGCGATAGCCGCATCGTCGGGAAACGCGCCGGTCTGGCGCAGCGTGCGAAAGCCGAGTTCGAACTCGACCAGCATCGGCTGCGCGTCGGCCCGCGCCGTCGGACTCATGCGATCGATGAACAACACGCCATCCAGATGGTCGTATTCGTGCTGAACCACGCGAGCCAGCAGGCCGTTCAGGCTGCCTCGAACCTCTTCGCCGCGCAGGTTGTACGCCTGGACGGAGATCTGTTTGGGGCGGGTCACGGGGCCGTATAGCTCGGGAAAGCTCAAGCAGCCCTCTTGCGACTCGTCGTTCCCTTTGGGCTTGCTCAGAACCGGGTTGATAAATACGAGCTCCTCGCCTTCGCCCGGCGCGGCGCTCAGGTTGACGATGAACAGACGCAACGGCAGATCGACCTGGTTGGCGGCCAACCCGATGCCGTGGCTGGCGTACATCAGGTCGAACATCTCGCGGACGATTCGCAGCAGTTCGTCGTCGACTCGTCGCACGGGCTTGGATCGATGGCGCAGCGTCGGATGCGGATACGGGAGAACGGTCAGAGGCGGGGCTGTCATCGCTGTTGATCTAGCTCACTGGCAATTGGCAATTGGCGACTTGCGGCCGGTGGACGGTGGCCAGCGGACGGTGGCTGGCGGACGGTGGCTGGCGGTTATTCGCCGGATACGACGCGTTACCGGGCGTCGTCGCCGCTGGTTCGACGTGCGGCTTCGGATCGCGCGGAACGGGACGAAGCGCAGATGGGCCGCGAACTGGACGCACACTCGTCCGATGGCCATTGGTCCGCGCCCCCTATACTACTAACCTCAAACATCGTGGACTTTTTGACAATGTCTTCAGGCAGCGACAGCGTTAAGTTGTTGAAAGGTTACCTGTTGTGCTTGCGGTAGCGCTGGGAACCACAGATGATCAGGGATGGATACAGACAGTAGAGATGAAGAAAAACTTTTGCGTCCTTCTGCGTCTTCGGCGGCCAACTCGTTTCAAGGCGACGGAGGTTCGATCCCCAAATCGCGGATCGTCAGCAGCGTCTGCAGCTTCAAGCCGGCCGCGGCAAACGCCTGGGCGCCGCCCTCGAGCCGATCGATGATCGCGACGACGCCTTCGATCCGCAGCCCCGCGGCGCGGGCCTTTTCGATCGCCGCCAGCGAGCTGCCGCCGCTGGTCACGACGTCTTCGACGATCACCGCCGTGTCGCCGGCCCGAACCGGCCCTTCGACGTCGCGGCCTTTGCCGTGCGTTTTGGATTCTTTACGGACGATAAAGCCGCGCAAATGCTTGCCCCGCTGACCCGCGACGGTGATCACCGCCGCCGTGATCGGATCGGCGCCGATGGCCATCCCGCCCACCGCGTCAGGAAGGTTGTCACCGAGCAGTTCCAGAATGCCCTCGGCGATCAAGTTCGCGCCGCGCGAATCCAACGTGATCTTTCGGCAGTCCAGATAGTGGGTGGCCTTCTTGCCGGAAGCCAGCGTAAAATCGCCGAACTCCAATGCGTTTTCACGCACCAGCGAGATCAGGGCCCGTTTATCGTACATCAACCGTTCCTCCCGCTTCGTTCTACCACGAGACGAAGGAACGAGAAAGAGGGGACGCAGCCGTTCAGCGGATGACCACGTGCGATCCGAGCGAGAGAATGCTGGCGATGTCTATCGCGTCCTCGTTGGAAAGGCTGATGCACCCCAAGCCGGCTTGGGTCGAGACGGTGTCCGGGCTGCCATGGATGCACAGTCCGTTGCCCAAGTCGAGATAGACATTGCCATAGGGATTGCCCGCCGCGCCAGCCGGAATGCGGAGTCCGTTCTGCCCGATATACTCGCGACCGGGTTCTATCGCCAGCAGTTGGCACTCGGTCGGCTGAGGCGCGGGGTCGTTGCCGACGCTGATGACGAACCGTCCGGCGTAGTACTTGCCGAGGAACAGCGCCAGTTCGCTGTTCTTCAGGTCGATCTCGGCGCGAAACGGGCCGCGGAGCACTTTCAGCGCGACCCCGGGCTCGAGCAACTGGGGTTGCGCGATTCCATTGATGTTCTGCAGCAAGCGGACCGGCAACTGGTACTGCCGTGCGATCATCTCCAACTGGTCGCCGGGCCGGACTTGGTAGGCCATTTCCATGGTGTGCTCGGCGGAATAGATCACACGACCGGCCAGGGGATCCAGCAGGTCGAGCAACCGTTGGCGTTCTTGAGCCGTGACATCGGGGTCGTGGTAGAACAGCGAAAGCGTCAACAGCGCCTCGGCCCACTGGCCTTTCTGCAATTGGGCGATCGCCGAGTTCCAGGCGTTGTCGAATGCGCGAATCGAGCGGAAATCCGCGCGGTCCGGCCCGGAGCCATAGCCTCCCGTTTCGAGGGTCTCAGGCCCGCTGCCTCTCGTCCCGGCGGTTTCCATCCCATTGGTCGCGGCCCCGCTAGGTTCGGCCCCACCCGTTCCCGCCTGGTCCGCCAGTTGTCCGTAGATCGACCTCTGCGCGTTGGTCCGCGGGTCCGCTCCCATCGCGACAGAGGTTGGCGCAATCATCGTGGGCGCAGGATTGCCAGGATCATCGATAGCGGCGCTCGGCGCACCCGCGGGGGAACGCCCCTGCAGGGCCGCCGGATCCGAGAGCTCGACCGCGGCCGATGGGCCCTCGCGGGCCGGCGGGTCCGCGAGGGTCGGAGCGCTGGTCGCCAGGCCTTGCGCGGGGGCCGGTCCCGCGGTTGCCGCGTCGATCTCCGCGGGTTCTGTCGCCACAGGCTCGGGCGCGGATGACGCCAAAGCCCCGGGACTGCCGGCGTTTGCGGCCGACGCCCAGGCGGGCGATTCGCCGCGAGCGCTCGGCGCGCTCGGCGGCACGCTCAGCGCGGCGGTTGGCGGGGCAACCTGCAGGCCATCGGCCTCGTTCGCCGTGCCCAAGTCGACGTCAAGCGTCGCTGCGTTGCCTTCGTTCCAGTCGGCCAGTTCGGGTGGCGTCGCCAGATCCGGCTTGTTCAACACCACGAAAACGCCGTACAGAACTGCTAGCAGCAGCACCACCACAACAGCCGTTTTGATCGTCTCCACGCTCGACCTCCTCGACGATAGCGCGCTCCAGAGCGAGACCCGCAGGATGGTAATGAAACGAGCCCTTTGCAACCAGACCAAAAAAACGATGCCGTCACGCACGGATCGGCGCGACAGAACAGGGCGGGCCACTTGACCGGACGGGCTGCCGCTGGCCGGGAAGGCAGCCCCTTGCCATAACGAACCCCGGTTGATTACGCTAGGCCGAGCAGCAACGAGCGGACGAGACCGCGATCTCGGACAAGGCTCTGTGCCAACCCGACCGGATCGACGGCGCGCGTGATGGGGCGGCGCCGTCGACGCACGGCATTTCCAGCGAGACCTCCATGATGAGCGATCCCTATTTCCAGCCGCTTTTCGCCGACCGCATCGGCGGCGTGAATTACGGCAAGAGCAACGAGATCTACAAGTTCGAGAAGATCAAGCGGGCCAAACGCAAGTCGCTGGCCGATCATCCCGAACGACAGTTGTTGGATTTCGGCATCGGCGAGAACGACGCCATGGCTGCGCCCAACGTCCGCGCCCGGATGGCCGACGAGATAAATCGCCCGGAGAATCGCGGCTATGCCGACAATGGAATCACCGCATTCAAAGAGGCCGTGGCGCGGTTCATGCAGCGGACATTCGGCGTCGAGCTGGATCCGGCGAGCGAGATCAACCATTGCATCGGCTCGAAGCCCGCGCTGGCGATGCTGCCGGCGTGCTTCATCAATCCGGGCGACATCACGCTGATGACGGTGCCCGGCTATCCGGTCGCGGGAACGCACACGCGCTATTACGGCGGCGCGGTGTACAAGCTGCCGCTGTTGGCCGAGAACGATTTTCTGCCGGATCTGCGATCGATTCCGGGCGACGTGTGCCAACGCGCCAAGCTGTTGGTGCTGAACTATCCCAACAGCCCGACGGGCCGAGTGGCGACACGCGCGTTTTACGAACAGGTGATCGAGTTTGCCCAGGCCCATCAGATCGTGGTGGTTCAAGACGCCGCCCATGCGCTGCTGAGTTTCTCCAGCCCGCCGCTCAGCTTTTTATCCGTGCCGGGGGCGAAAGAGGTGGGCGTCGAAGTCCATTCGCTGTCCAAGGGATTCAACATGATCGGCTGGCGATTGGGCTGGGTATGCGGGCACCGGCGGATCGTCCAGGCGCTGGCCGACGTCAAGGACAACACGGATTCCGGTCAGTTCATCGCCATTCAAGAGGCGGCGATCACCGCCTTGGACGACGATACGATCCCGCAGCAGACACGCGAAAAATATCGCCGCCGCATGGAGAAACTGGTCCGCGCGCTGACGGCTTGCGGATTCACCTGTCAGATGCCCGGAGGGACATATTTCTTGTACGCTCCGGCGCCGCGCGGCGTCGCCCAAGGCCCGACCTTCGATACGGCCGAGGCGGCCAGCCAATACCTGATCACCGAACAGTCGATCGTCACGGTGCCCTGGGACGACGCCGGATCGTTCCTGCGGTTTTCGGTCACGTACGAGGCGGACACCGAGGCCGACGAGGACGCACTGATGGCCGAGACCGTCGCGCGACTGACTGGAATTCGCTTGATGTTTTGAATCGGTCGTGTGTTGAATTGGTCGCGCATTGCCCCGCTGGATCGGACGGACCGGCCGAACGCCCGCCCCAGTCCGTCAAAGGCAGGCGAAAGTCGGCCCCACGACGCCCCGTTCCGAGCCGTGCAAAGGTTCAGGTCGATTCGATGCTCGGCGCCGTGCCGCGAATGCGGCTTCGTCGCCGTTTCGGCAACGCACCAAGGTGATTTTCGTGACTCAAGCTCGGATTTCGTTCATCGCGCTGCTGGTTGGCAGCCTGACGTGGGGATGCAGCGACGGCAAAAAGAAGTCCGCCGGGCCCTCGCTGGACGCGCTGTATCGCAAAGCCATGGCCGAACCGGATCTCGCGGCCCGGGCGGTCCAGTTGCTGAGCGTGGCGGACAAACAGACGCAGGCCGGCGACGTGCTGGGCCGGGACCAGTCGCTCGCCGCCGCCGCGGATGCCGCGAAGAACGTGGACAACGCCCAGGAACGAGCGCTCGTGCTGAACCGCGTCGCGGAGTGCTGCGGCCGCGCCGGCCAGACGACCGAAGCTCGGGGCCTGCTGCGCGAAGTCAGTCAGACGGCCGATCAGATCGACGACCTCGAAATCCGCGTGACCGCGCTGGCTCGCATGGCGTGCACCTACGGCAAATATTTGAACAGCCAGGAGATCGCGGCCGGCTATCTGAAGAATAACGCCGAGCTGGCCTCGGGAATCACGGACCCGGCAGGCCGGATCAACGCCTGGCTCGAGATCGCGGTCGCCTGGCACGGCTTCGATCAGCCCGCGCAGGCCCGCGCGCAGTTCGAGCAGGCGGTCGAGGCCGCCCGCGCGATCGAGGATCCCCGCGCCCGCGCGGACGCCGTGGCCAGCACCGCCATGACCGCCAACAAGCTGGGCGACCGCGACCAGGCTGCGGCCATCTTTGACGAAGCGGAGAAGCGGGCCGGCGAAATTCCGGATCCGCTAAGCCGCGCCTACGCGCTGTTGGAACTGAGCGCCAAGCTCAAAGCGTCCGGCCGCACGGCTCAATCGCAACGCGCGATAAAACTGGCCGAAGCCGCGGCGGACAAGGTATCCGATTCAAGCCTGCGTCAGCCGCTGCTCGAGACGATCGATCGTGCACGGCGCTGATCCGTGCCATCGTCCCCGCCGCTTCGTATGCCGGAAGGATACGCGGCAGGATGCCGCGTCTACGACCGCTGCGTCGTGGCAGCAAGCGGATGGGTGCGATGGAGCGTGACGAAACGCGACAGACGCAACGGACGCGGCGATTGCAGCGGACGCGACGGAGCGCGTCCCTCCAACGCGACACGCTCCGCTACGTGCGCTGGCCAGCCGTTCTGATCACCGTTATCTCGTGCCCGGATGGCTCTTCTGGTAAACTGGGGTGACTTTACGTCCCACATTCCATCAATTCGGATTTGTGGCGTTAGACGGGATCATGCCGACAGAAGAATCGCCGCGATCTCACGGCGCAGCGGCTAATCTGGGCAAGTGCCCGCCACGGCAAAACCTTGCCCTAGCCACGATCGCCAAACCACGAGAATCCGAACGCAAGCGAGCGCGGCTACGCGCAAATTACGAATAGACAACGCGCGACGCGCCCCGCGAACCCCAATTCCGAGTCGTGGAAGATCCCGTCGACGGGCGTCTGGCGCCTTGGCCAGCGAGTCGAAGCCGCACTGTCACTCGGCCTGGTTGTCTCGCTCTAAAGCACGTCTGCACCGTAAGTTAAAGCAAATCATCTGGGGCAGCCTGCCCAAGCACGGCTAGACCAACTCGGTGTTTGTGCCTACATTGACCCTACCCAGTGTTTTTTCAGTAGTGGAGCGTTGGTATGGCGGGAGGCAGCTACAGCCCAGAAGGCGGAAACGTCGCCGAGCAGATCCTGGGCTACCTGAATTTTTCTTCAGGGGCTGAAGATCCCCGCTTCCTGGCGAACTTGAATCGGATGTTCGATCAGGTCGGCGGATCGGGAGCGTCTGTGCCGACATGGCGAGTCGTCTGCGACGAGCTCGAGCGCGAGCTCGCCTCGTTGGCGGCCGCATCCCCCGCGTTCCGCAACGCCGACCAGGCGACCAGCGTTTTGCGTTTGTTGCGCGAGCACGTCATCTCCGCCTATTTCGATTTTCATCGAGACCTGCTGTTTCACCAATCGGAACAGAAGCTGGTCAATGCTTTTTTTTGGGGGCGGGTGATCGAAGCCGTCTTGCGCCAAGGACCGCCGTGGGACGAAACCGCGCGGATCACGTCGGCGGCGATCACCGAGCTGAACGATTTTCTGGGGCATCGCCCCGTGGCGACGCTCGAGTCGCAGAAGATCGAACCGTACCCGCACGAATGGGTGCGACCCGTGCCGCTGTACATTCGAGGGGCCGGAGTCGCCGTCGGCCCCTATCGGCGCGTGGTCGAGGAGACCTTGACCCTGTTGCGGGAAACCAGCCCCGATCTGCTGCGCGAGGCGTATTTCGATCCCGAGCTGCTGGACGAACTGGCCTACGATCCACGGGCCTACGATTTCGACCATCCCGCCAACAAGCGGCCCAATTATCACTTTGGCCAGTGGGACCCGCACCACATCGACAATCGCGGCCTGTACCGGCGCTACGTGATCCGAGAGGTCACCTTGGACGCTTTGATGAAGCGAACGCAAACCGAACCCGGCGCGCCGGCCGACGAACTGCTGTTCGAGGCGGCGGCGGTGATGGCCGGCACGATCATCATGTCGACCGGCGTCAGCGGCAACGGCCCGGGCGCGCACGATTCGACCGTCACACTGGCGACGCTGCTGCCGCGGATCGCCGCGTATCGCGACCGCTTCTATGAACAACTGTTGGAAAGGATGGGCGATGTTCATGGGCAGCGGCTGCGGTTGGAGGGCGCGCAGCGTCGTCAGCCGTTCGGCGGGGCGCGGCAGCACCTGAACGCCGAATTGGCGCGACAGCGCGCCGCCCAGTTGGAACATGTCCATCTATCGACGATCTATGCCCGGTTGGGGCTGGCCGAGGGGGCGGCGCGCGAGGCCGACGTCGTGCCCGCTGCGTCAGCCCGCATGTGGTGCCAGATCGAAAACCGGCTCGCCGCGTGCGAGCTGGCCTTGAACGCGGACGACCTGAACCGAGCGTCCCAGTTGTTGCAGGAAATCGGCCAATGGGTCCAGCGCGGGATCGCCTGCGGCGCGATCGTCGATCCGTGGAACATCCTGGGTTTCGACGCCAATTTCAGCCTGTTTCCGGCGGTCGAAAACAGCGTTCACGACCACCGCACCGACGAATTGGTGGCGTTGGTCGAGCAGGTGTTCGCTTTGGAATCCCGGCTGTGGGGCGAGGCGGCGACGCACGACGACCTAAGCCTGGCTCGGCGTGTCGCCACACGGTTTCGCGAGACGGTCGACTGGTGGCGAAAGTACGCCGCCCACGAGGTGTCCGGAGTCGAGGCGATCGATCCGGACGAAGCGTACCGGGCGGCACAGTGCGTGGCCGAGGCGCTGCATCTGTGGCACAAGGGCGGCGCGGCGGTCGAAAACCTGCGGTTTTGGGCGCCGTATGCCGACATCTTCGACTCGCCCAAAGCGTACTCGCAGGTCGTGGACGCGCTGTTGGAACGTCAGGATTTCGTCGCCTCGATGGGGCTGATCATGCACTGGCTGGAGCGTGCCGGGCAGATCGGCCTCGAACAAGGCGACACCTCGTTCTTTGCGGTCTCCGAGCGATGGATGGCCGGGCTTCAACGCCACGCGCAAAAGGCGACTGCCGCGTCGGACGCACCGTCTTCGAGCCGGCTGGACGCCTGGCCCTTGGCCCGCAAGTTCCTGGACTATCTCGAAGCCAACGGCGAAGAGTATTGGCGGCCGCCGAAGTTCGAGCTGGGCGGCACACCGCTCGGCCGCAACCGTCCCGGACCGTCCGGCGGCGGCTGGGACGCTCGGCTGGACGATGACGAATCCGACGATGAATCCGACGACCGACACGAGCCTGACGACCCACGCGATACCGACGACCCGCACGACGGCGGCCTGTACACGGCGGCCTACGACGAAGTCACGTTTGTCGACAGCACGAACGATGGCATCGACAGCAGTCTGGCCGAATCCGAAACGGCGCGTGGAACGCCGTCGGACGACGAGCTGATGGGCGAGTCTCGGCGGTTGGCGCTGCGGCTATCGTTCATCAGTTGCGTGGCCCGGCTGTGGCAGATGGCGGCCAGCTTTGCGTTGGCCGAAGGCCAGCGAGGCGATGCGTTTCGTGAGGTCATCTCGCGCTGGATTCAGCAGGCCGCCGACAACCTCGCCCGGCTGCGCGAATTGCTGGACGCGGTCGAGGCCTTTCCGCTGCCGCCTTCGTCCGGCGATCACGATTCGATGATTGAATACGATCGGGTTCGCCTGATCAAAGAGTCGATCCTGGAACAGGTGATCGCCACCAGCGTGGACGTGGCGGACGCGGTGCGGATTCTCGCCGCCTCGGCCTACGACGGGGCGCACGACCTGCAAGCGGCCAGCGGGGCGCTCGAGCTGGGTGACGACGTCGCGCGAGCCACGGACGTATTCTCCGGGATCCTGCGCGGCAATCGAGGAGCCATCCGGCGGCGGTGGCGCGGGCTGATGCAGAGCCTTTCACGGCATACGCTGCTGTACATTCCGCTGGTCAAAGGCGGAGACCCGCACGAAATCGTCGCCGCTCGCATCCGCCAGCGATTGATCCAGGACCTGCTGTCCTGGTTGCCCCGACTCGGCTTGATCGTCGAAGCCTGCCAGGTGATCGAGTTGGCCCGTGAAATGGAGCGCCAGCACCCGGTCGGTCCCGGCGCAGTCACGGAATTCGACGAGATGTTCAAGATGGGCTACAAATCGCTCGTCCGGATGATCGTCCATTCCGCGGCGAGCTGGCTGCCGCGTCGGACGTCGAGCGACGCCACCGAAGCCAGCGCCCGAACGGTCGTCGAATGCCTGAAACAGTTGACCGAATCGCTGCTGTCGAGCTGGCTCGCGCACAGCAAGACCTTGCGGCTCTCGGTCCTCGAACGTGTCAAGGATGCCCGCGAATGGAGCCGGCTCGTGATCTTCGTCGAGACTTACGGCGCCGATCTGTTCACGCAGCGTTTCCTGAATCTGGCCAATCTACGGGCGATCCTGCACCAGGGCGTCGAGGCGTGGTTGCAGCAACTGGCCGAGGCGCCCGAGCCGCTGGTCGCAGGACGACTGTTGGAAGATCTAGACAGCGGCCGGATCGTGCCGGTGCACGCAGCCGAAACGCTGACCGTAATCCTCGAAGCGATCGTCGAGAACTACGGAGAATACCGAGATTACAACAGCATGACCACCCAGTCTGATCGCGGCGAACTGCTGTACATGCTGCTGGACTTCCTCCGTCTGAGAACCGAATACGATCGCATTTGCTGGCAGCTCAAGCCCGTGGTGTGGGCCCACGAAATCCTGGTCCGCGGCCGCCAGACCGCGGCCGCCGAGATCTGGCGCCACGAGCTGGCCGAACAGACCAACCGCGAAGCGGGCGGGTTCCTGAAAAAGCTGGCCAAGCTCCAGTCCCAGTATGCGATGCGGATGCCGACCGTCGCGGATCGGCTGGGCGAGCGTTTTATCCGTCCGATGGTCATCGATCGGATCCGCGCACTGGTCAAACCGTCCATGCAAGAGGCGCGATCCGGACACCCCGGCCCGCACTTTGCCCTGCTCCGCGACGAGATCGAGGCGCTGACGCGCGAACCGACCGGCGTCGGACTCGACGTTCCCGCCTGGCTCATGGCGTTGGAAGAAGAAGTCGATGCGGTAACCCAAGGCGACGCCGATGCGAGCCCGACGGCGCCTTGGGATACGGTGATTCCCCAGACGACGCTCACGCTCGAAGAAACACAGCGCCAGTTGGAGAAATGGTCTGCGCGAAGATAGACCTGGCATCGTTCGAGCAGTAATTGTTCGACGTCCCTCGCCTTTCTGCCGAGAGCCCAGGGTGTGGCGGGGCCGACAGTGCGTCAGTTGTTTCTCGAACGCTGCTAACCCGAAGCGTCAACGCGGGACTGAACGATCCCCGCAGGAACCTGCCAGGCGGATGCCGTCCCGAATCCGATCGCGGCGAACGCCGGTCATGCAAGCCGCTTCGTTCCCGTTCCTCACCGACGCTTCGGATTACGATTGATTCGCAGTTACCTGGTCGCAGAATCTCTCGAGGTATCCAGGCGACCCTTGGGCGCCATCGCCTCAATGGCGTCTGACTGAATCAACCCGAAATCATCCGAAGTTGTTTTTCACGCGATCACCACTCTCCGTCGCTCGCCGCGCAGTCCAACGAACGTCGCCCAAGCGTTACGGGCGGATCAGCAGAATGGCCGCGATCAGTGCGGCCACGCCCAGGATGGCGACCATCCGCGCGCGGTTGGCCCGGCGCGCCGGCGCGGCTGGCGTTGCCAAGCGGAACAAGTCTTCCAGCGCCCGCTGATAGTCATTCCCGCCGTACCACACCCAAACCCTCTCTCTTCCATGCGTCTCATACGTCCCATCTCCGCCGTACTCCGCCCTGGCATCTGCACACCCACGCCGCGCTACCTCGCGTCGGGCGCACAAAAAAACGCGCCCCAACGCTCAAGCGTCAGGGCGCGCTGTTCACAACCACTTCAGAAATTGTTCAAAACACGTCGAGCCGGGCCGCGTTATTGGTCCGCGTCGTCCGTGGCGGCCAGTTCGGCGAACCAGGCGTCCAGCTCGCGCTCGTAACGCTCCAGCCGATCGCGGCGCGGCGTGCGGGCTTGGGACGTCCGGTCGCCCGATTTGGCCGTCACGCCCAGCCGCGGCTCGCCGACGCTCGCCTCGACCAGCTCGGCCGCCGGGTCGCTGTCACTGCCGACGTTCAGCTCGAGCAACGATCGATCCGTGTCGGCGGCCATATCGGTGCGCAGCGCCGTGGCTTGCGGCGACGGACTGCTCCACACGCTGTCCAGTGCCGCCAGGCTGCCGAACAGCGACGCCGCTCGGCCGCCCGCGCTCGAGGCGCCCGCGGATGCCGCCGTCGCGTAGCTCGAGGCGACCGGCAGGACGGGCGCCATCAGGTCGTGCGGCTCGTCCGC
>JAVYAJ010000155.1:0-23294 GCA_032229885.1 Candidatus Anammoximicrobium sp.
GCGGCGCCAGCCCTGGGGCGTTGCCCCAGGCTACGGTGATCAGAGGCCTTCGGCCAAACAGATTCTTGGGTTGCGGGCGACAGCCCGCGTTAAGTTGTTGAAGGATTACATCTTATGCTTGCAGTAGCCCAGCGTCCTCTGCGTCCCTGCGTTTCATCGACATGCTTGCGCGGGCGAACTGGCTAGGCTACAGGAAAATACGTTTTGGAAACGCAGAGACGCTGAGGACGCTGAGATTTCGGCGCCCTGTCGTAGCCGGGAGAGACGTGACAGGCGAATCACGGCGGCTGGACACGGATAGCGGGGATGAAGAAAAACGGTTAGACGCGATGTCTTTATTCGTGTGATTCATGGTCCTCGCCAATATTTCTCGGCCCCTGTTTGGTTGTGGCTGCGGGCCGCGCTGAGGATCGTCGTCGGATTCAGACTAGATAAGACGCCAAGGTTATTCGTGCTTTTCGAGCGGCCGTGCACGATCTTGCGGCGAGAACGTAGCAAAACGCGACAAAACAAATGACATTTTTTTCGCGTTTGATATACTAAAAAGCAACATTCCACGCCCGTCGCCAAGCGGCGCGACGGGCCATTTTGGACCACGATCCAGAGGTCGCCGGACCAAAACCTTGGTTTTACTCGAGTTGCGCTAGCACGAAAACGCTTCTTTACGCTGCGATTATACGTTTCGTCACGGTGCGATTATACGTCATTTGGGTTACAAGAGGGTTCCCTGATGTTCATCAGACGAGCAGGTTCGGCCATTGGTTCCAAGCGACGCGCTTCTCGCCGACACCAGAAACAGCGGGCTGCGTTTCAGCGCAATATGTCGCGTCACTTGACATTAGAGTCGCTCGAACACCGCCATTTGCTCGCGGTCGGGCCCGAACTGGTGACGGTCATGCCCAACGCGGGCGCGTTTCTGCTGGATGGGGATCTGCGAACCGAGGCCCCGCGCGAGCTCACGTTGCGGTTCAGCCCGGGCCACGAGATCGATGGGGATACGCTGGGCGGGATCGTCATCACGCGGGCCGGTGGCGATGGCCAGTTCGAGTCCGGCAGCGTCGACTCGGACTTCGGGACCAACGGCAACGTCGTAATCGGATTTCAGGCGATCCGGCTCGGCGCCGGAGGGAATGGGATCCGGCTCAATTTCACCAAGGACGATCTCGGCCCCAGTGCCCTGCCCACGGTTGCCGCCAACGTGGCGACCAAAGTGATCGACGTCACGCTCAACTCGAACGCGGCGACGCCCACGACGGCCCAGGCGCTGATCGACGCGATCAACGGCGACGCCGACGCCAGCGTACTGGTGCACGCCGTGAAACGCAGAGGCAACGCGATGGCGGCGGTTGGCGGCGCAGCCATACCGGTCAGCTACTCGCCGCTGACCACGGCCGGCGCGAATGCGGCCACCGGATCGACCGATTTCAACGTCGGTGTGCCGCTCGAGGTGCGTTTTACGGCGGTCGCTTCCGGTGCGAGCGGCAACTGGTTGATGGTCGCGTTCCGCAAGGCGGATCTCGGCCCGTCGGCCGGGCCGGCCATCGCCGTCAGCGCACCCGCCACCAACCCGCCCACGCCCGCCACGATCACGGTCACGTTGAACACCAACGCTGCCAAGCCGACGACCGCGCAGAGCCTCGTGGCGGCGATCAACGCGCATCCGGCGGCCAGCGCCGCGGTTCGCGCCACCGTCCCGGTCGGCGATCCCGATACCGATATCAGCGCGCCGATGGCGGCGAACCCGGTCGTCCTGGGCGGCGCGAACGACGTCGTTGTCGCGCCCGGTTATCGCGATCTGAACCCGGCGAGCACGAATGAGGTTGTTTTCCGCTTTGCCGAGCCGCTGCCCAACGACGTGTACCGGATCGAAGTGCGGGGCGTCGAACCGGACACGGTGTTGCGAAACACGGCGGGCGACGCCTTCAACGACGGCTTGGACGCGCGGATGACGTTCACCATCGATCTCGGGCCGCAGGTTACGGCGGTGGTCCCCCAGCCGGTGCTGCGCGATCTGACGATCAGCGTCGGCAGCGTGGCCAACCTGCGCGACGGGGACCGGATCATCCTGAACGTCGGCGGCCGACAGCAGATCCTCGAGCTGGACAACACGACGATCAACGATGGCGTGCTGTCGGGCAACATCAAGGTTTCGTTTACGCCGGGCGAGCCTGCGGCCGACGTCGCCTCGCGGATCCAGACGGCCATCGCCAGCATCAGCTCGAGTCTGGACGCTACGGCAGCGTGGACGTCCGGCAGTAGCCGCGTCACGGTCCGCGGCGGCGCATTTGCGCCGACCGCCCGTCTGGTGACCGCGTTGGCGGGCGGCATCACGCTGGCCGAAGGCGGCCTGACCCAGCGGACCGACGTCGTGACCGTGTTCTTCAACAACGACATGCTGGACGCGACCACCGCGGAAAATCCGGCCTTCTACCGCCTGATCGACACGGCCGACGACAGGATCCGGATCCCGCGGACGGTCACGTACGACGCCGGTCAGCACACGGCCAAACTGTTGTTCGACGCACCGCTGCCCACGGCCACGTATCGGCTGCAGATCGGCGTCTCGGGCGAACCGAACAACTCGCGGGCGGACGCGGTCCGCTTGGGCACGCTGGACAGTTCGACTCCGTTTTCGACCACGGCCTATCTGGGCGACACGCCCGCCGGACCGGGGGACGTGGACATGTACCGGTTCGAACTGGCCAGCCCGGGCGGCGTCACCGTCACCGCGTCGCCCGCGGCAACGCTCGATACGTCGATTCGGCTGCTGGACGCCAGCGGTACGCCGGTGGCCGCGAACCTGACCAACTTGGGCATGGGGCAGCAGGACACGTTGACAACGACCGGAACGCTGGTGGCCGGCACATATTACGTCGAGATTACCGGCAACGGCGGCGCCGGCGGCACGGGTTCGTACGGGGTCAAGATCACCACAACCGCCGCGCTGAGCCTCGCCAACGACGACAACAGCTCGTACGCCACGGCGACCGATGTGGGCGTGCTGGGGCTGGCCGGCAAGAACATCTCGGCCACAATCGCCCCGCAGCCTGTCGAGCGGCCGCCGATGCCCGGCGGCGAGGACGAACCGGGGCATCGCACGATCAACGTAGAAAGCCACGGGGCCGGCAGCGGCACGAAGGCGAGCGCGCCCGGTCCGATTCCCGTCCAGTTTTACAACTTTGCCGATATTTACGGCGTCGATCCGCAGGGCAACCCGCTGCACAACCAGATCACCGTCGAGCAGAAGCAGATGGCTCGCGACATCTTCGAGATGTTCGGCCACTATCTGGGGCTCCAATTCGTCGAACACGCCAGCGCGGGCTTGCAGGTCGTGACGGGCGATATTCGAGGGATGGCGCCGACGTACCCCGTCGAGGCCGTAGGCGGGATCGCCGGCGGGGGCCAGGTGATCATGAATGCCCTGCAGAACAACGACAACGATTGGATGGGCGGATGGATGAGCGTGGCGCTGCACGAGATCGGCCACGCGGTCGGGCTGGGACACGCCTACGATCTGGCGGCGGTCATGGGGGGCGGGCCCAACAGCGAGACGGCGTACAGCGGGTATGATCTGGACCACCTGCGCCGCCTGTATCCGCCGTACTCGACGGACATCGATCTGTACAAGTTCACGGTGACCGAGGCGGGCCATTTCACGGCCGACGTGACCGCCGAACGGCGTCTACCCACCGCCAGTATGCTGGATGCCGCGCTGCGGCTGTTCCGCGACCCCTATGCCACCGTCATGTCGGATTTCGGCAGCGCCGGTGTGGCTCGATTGCAATTCACGGCGGCCAATGCCGGCGTGTTCGGCAACGACATCCGCGTGGTCGTCCAAAAAGCCGACTTCGGTGGCGCCGGCGCGCCGACCGTGGCGGTCAGCGGGCATACCATCACGCTGACGCTGAACACCAACGCCGGCAACCCGACCACGGCGGGGCAGATCCTGACGGCGCTCGGCGGCAGCTCGGCGGCCAGCCGTCTGGTGACCGCGTCGCTGGTGTCCGGTGCGCCCGGCACCAACATGACCGGGATCGTGTCTGGCACGACGTTGGCGTTGGCCGGCGGCGATCGCGAGATCATCGCCCAGAACGACGATTTCAACGGCGACGATCCGTACCTGAGCATCGACCTGCAGCCGGGCACCTATTATCTGGGCGTGACGGCCAAGGGGAACCTGGATTACGATCCGACGGTGTCCGACACCGGCTTTGGCGGTCGATCCGACGGCGCTTACGATCTGCGACTCGATTTTCGCGTAGCGGCCGGATCAAGCCTTGTGGACATCGACAACCCCGAATTGCCGCCCACGGCGTTGGACGGTGACGCCGACGGTGCGCCCGGAGGGGCTTTTAATTTCTGGTTCGAATCCGGCCAGACGATCTTCGTCGACAAGGCCTCGACGACGCCCGTCGGGCAACAGGATGGGGCGCTCGACAAGCCCTTCAGCACGATCGCGGCGGGCGTCCAGACAGCCGCCTCGCGGATCGTGGCGCCGGTCGATGGCGCCGCAGGGATCAAAGACGGCGATTATTTCACGATCAGCGACGGCTTCAACCCGACGCGGTTCTTCGAGTTCGACATCGGCGGCGGGGGCGTCATCGGCACCAACAAGGCCATCGTGATCGGTGCGAACGCCACGGCCGCCCAGGTGGCCGCGGCCATCGCGACGGCCATCAACGCCGAGGGGCCGGAAGGATCCGGCGCGTTGCAGACCACGGCCGTAGCGACAGGGGGCCGCGTGGATCTGGTCGGGGTCGCCGTCCTCGACGTCAGCGCGTCGCCCGGCTTGCTGCGCGCGCCGAATCTGATCCGCATCGTCGGCAATGGCGGCCCGGATCGCGACATCAATACGCTCAACGACGCGCGGCCGTACCTGATCGGCGTGGACAACGTGGGCAACACGCTGGTCGACGGCCGCAATCTGACCGTGCCGCAGGGCGCGACATTGATGATCGACGCGGGCGCCCTGCTCAAACTGCAAGGCGCCAACATCGACGCCGGCACGCCCGCGCTGGGGACCAATCGGCAGAACGCGGCGATCCAGTTGCTCGGGACGCCCCAGACGCGCGTCTATCTGACCTCGCTGCGCAACGACGCGATGGGCGGCGACAGCGACGGCGTGTCGACGGGCGCCAATCCGGGCGACTGGGGCGGCGTGGTCTTCCGCCAGGATTCGGACATGAACCGCAAGGGCACGCCGAGCCTGGGGGCCGAGGTGTATCTGAACGCCGTGTTCCAGGCCGATCTCAGCCATGGCGGCGGCCAGGTCGATGTCAACGGCGTGCCAAGCGTGTATGCACCGGTCCACATCGTTACCCAGCGTCCCACGATCGGCTATTCGCGGATCACCAACAGCGCCGACGCCGCCCTGTCGGCCAATCCGGACAGCTTTGATGACGCCGATGGTCGCCACGGCCCCGATCTCCGGCACAACATCGTCACCGACAACTCGATTAACGGCATCTTCGTGCGGATCGAAACCCAGTTCGACGTGCCGCTCAACAAACTCAGCGTCAATGCCCGGTTCAACGCCCAGGACATCACGTATGTGATCTCCGAGAACCTACACATCGTGGGCAACGCGGGCGGCCCGATCGTCAGCAACGAGATCCAACAACTGAAAGTGCTCGGCAATCCCACCGGCGGCTCGCTGGCCATCAACGGCGGCAACTCGTTGCCCTCGAACGCCGATGCGGCGGCGATCACCCGCGAGCTCGAGGTTCTCTTCGGCGCGGGCAGCGTCCACGTAACCGGCGGCCCGCTGCCGCAGGCGCCCGTGGTGATCGAGTTCATCAACCACGCGGGCAGCCAGAATCGCCCGCTGCTGAACATCGACAATAGCGGCCTGATCGGCGGCGCGGTCGTGGCCGAGACGTTGGTCGAGGGCGGTGTCCGGACGGCGCGGCCCGGCGGACGGTTGTTGGTCGAGCCGGGGGTGGTGGTCAAGCTGAGCGGCGCGCGGATCGAGGCCGAACGCGGCTCGGGGCTGCTGATCGCCGAAGGCACGCCCGAGCTGCCGGTGATCTTCACGTCGCTGAAAGACGACCGGTTTAGCGGTCCTAGCGGGACGTTCGACACGGACAACGATGCCCGCGAGCCGGGCGGGGCAAAGCTGCCTAAGCCCGGAGACTGGGGCGGCATTCTGCTGAACCTGAACGCCCGCGCCAGCATCGACAACGCCTACATCGCGTATGGCGGCGGCCAGACGCCGGTCGAAGGCGACGACGGCAGCTTCAATACGATCGAGGTCCACGAGGCCACGTTGCGCGTCGCCAACACGACGTTCGAGGAGAACGACAACGGCGCCAGTATCCCGGGCACGCGGGTCAACCGCGAGACGAACGCGCCGGCGGTGATCTTCGTCCGCGGCGCCCAGCCCGTGATCGTGAACAACGTGTTCCGCAACAACGCCGGCGCGCTGATCAGCATCGACGCCAACGCAATGGAAGCGCGTACGGTCGCCGATCCCGGGCGCGCTACCGGCGGGCTCGAGGCGTTCCCCCAGTTCGCCAACAATCTCGGCCCCCTCGTCCGCTTGAATCGGATGGCCAACGACCGCCCGATCGCCGGCTCGATCCTGGGGCTGCAGGTGCGGGCCGGCGCGCTCGACCGCGCCACCGCCTGGGACGATTACGACATCGTCCACGTTCTGGCGTCGGGCCAGATCACCGACGACAAGTTCCATTCGTCGGGCGGGTTGCGGCTGCAGAGCGCGCCGGATGCCAGCCTGGTCGTCAAACTGGGCACGGGCGCCGGGTTCCGGATCGGCTCGGACCGGACCGATCTGCTCGAGATCGCTGACCGCGTCGGTGGCAGTATGCAGATCGTCGGCGCGCCGGGTTTTCCGGTCGTCCTGACCTCGCTGCGCGACGATACGGTCGGCGCCAGCCTGACGCCCGACGGTTTTCCGCAGACGGACACCAACGGCGACGGCGCCGCCACCATGCCCCGGCCGGGCGACTGGAACGAGATCCTGTTCGACAAATATGCCAACGACACCAACATGGTGATCGTCAACGAGATCGAAAAGCCGTTGACGGGCGGGATGGACATCAACGGCACGCCTGCGCTGGCCCAGCCGTTGGGCGATCTGGCGCGAGATCTGAAGAGCGCCAACGAGAACCGCCGCGGCGGCTTCCAGGTGCACGGCTATATCAGCAGCGACGCGCCCCGCGACGTCGACGTCTACAGCTTTACCGCCGATGCCGGGACGGAGGTCTGGCTGGACATCGACAAGGTCAATCCGGCGTTGAACACGATCCTCGAACTGATCGACTCGTCGGGCGTCGTGCTGGCCCGCTCGGAGAACAACGACACGCTCGCGTCCGGCGCGGTGACCGCGCTGTCGCTGGAGAAGGATCCGCAGAACGGCGGCGATTTCTATGCCACGACGATCCACGACGCCGGGATGCGGCTGGCCCTGCCGGGCGCGGCCGGTACGACGAACACGTATTTCGTGCGAATTCGCAGCAACCCGGCGACGGGCAACTTGACGGATCTGAAGGGCGGCTTGACCAGCGGCCAGTACCAGTTGCAGGTGCGGCTGCAGCAGCGCGACCAGCAGCCGGGCGTCGCGGTTCGCTTTGCGGACATCCGTTACGCGACCAACGGCGTCCATGTCCAGGGCCTGCCGTACCACAGCCCGCTGTTGAGCGAAACGGCCGAATCGCCGGGCGACAATCAGACGACGGGGACCGCCGATCCACTGGGCAACCTGTTGGCCTCGGATCGCGGCAACGTCAACTTTGGCGGCGCGTTGGACAACGCCAGCGATATCGATTTCTACACCTTTACACTGGACTATCAGCAGATCCAATCGATTCCCGGCGTCAACAGCGGCGGCAAATCCTGGCCGGTGGTGATCGATCTGGACTGGGCGGACGGGCTGACGCGAGCCGATACGACGATCGCGATCTTTGCCGCCAACGGGAGCCTGATCTACGTCGGCCGGGCCTCGAACGTCCCGGACGATCTGCCCGCGCCCGGTCAGGGACAGGACTTGGACGATCTGGACCGCGGCAGCGTGGGGCGGAAGGATCCGTATATCGGCCCGATCCAACTGCCGGCCACCGGGGCGACGTATTATCTGGCCGTGGTCAACAACCAACAGTTCCCCACGGCGCTGAACGCCCAGTTCCTGAGCGGACCGAACAACACCTCGGCGCGGCTCGAGCCGATCACGTCGCTGACGCGGATCGCCGAAGACCATATCGGCTTTGTGGGCTACGACTCGAACGGCGCGCCGCTGACGGACCTCGGCGGCCTCGTGGGCGCGTTTTACAACAAGGTCTCGACCACGCCCGACCCTCTGACGCCCCTGTTGGACACCACCAGCGAGTACGCCTTGGCCACGCACATCGATACGCTGCGGCTGCGCGATGTCGTGCTGTTCAACACCACGCAAAACGGCCTGTATACCGCCAATCCGTCCAACGGCGCGCTGGCCACGACGATCAACCGCGATCTGGGCCTGAGCGGCGGCCGGCCGCTCAACTACGTCCAGGATGTGGCGATGCGCTCCGACGGAGTGCTGTATGGTTATCAGCGCATCGACACCTACAACACCAGTTCTGGTCCAACCAACAACAACACCAACAACAACACCGTGGGCCGGCTGTTCTACTTCGACACCGGCACCGGAGCCATGAACATCGCTGGGCCCGACAACATCCCGTCCGACACCGTGACGGGTTACGCGCCGGGTTCGCGGCAGTTCAACGAGGTCACGAACACCGACGACGTCGACGCCCTAACCTTCCAGCGCACCGGCATCAACACCGCCCGTACCGCTCCGGCGTACAACTTGTATTACTCCGTGCGCGAAAACGGCTTGTCCGCCACTGGGGCGACAACTTACAACTCGAAACTGTACCGGGCCAATCCAGACACCGGCAGCGCGGTGTACAATGCCACCTACGGTTACGGGGTCAAGGGCGACATCGAGCTGGCCGGAACCAGCCCCGCCACCGCGAGCCAAGGAGTCAGCGACGGGACGAATAACGGCGCCTTGTGGTTTGAAACCCGAGCGCAGGGAACCCAGGCCAACGGCGTGTCGCTGCAACTCGTCAGAGCCCCTTCCAACGATAACACGACCAGGTTCGTCACGGTCACGGGCCTTCCTGCAGGTCCGGCGGTGGTCCGCGTCCAGATCTCGTGGGACTATACCAACGGTAGACCCACGGCCAGCATCTTGGCCGTCGCCAACGCCATCAACACCAGCACGGTCGCACAGCAGTACATGACGGCGTCGACCACCGGAACCAACAGTATTGCGATCGGCGAGGTGACGCTAGTCGCCGGCGGCGGCGCCGATGACGTGAACGGTCGGGTTCAAGGGACGGTGACGGGCTTGGCGTTCGCGAGCTTTACAGATACGGGCTCGACCGTGTACGGCGTGACCAGCGGTGAAGGAACCGCCGGGTTCGGCGGCCAGTTGCTGGCCATCAATACGGGCAACGGTAACGCGACGATCCGCCGCGACTTTACGACCGACGGCATCGGCACAACGGCCAGCAACGGCTTCCAAGGCTTGGCGCTGGGCCCGCAGAACGTGCCGGCTGTGGTAGCCCGGTTGGCAAGCAACATGAGCGCGACGGCGACCACGATCACGCTGACCCCCTTGACCGCGGGCATGGTGCCGACGACGGAGTTCGACCTGCTGGTCGACGACGAGCTGATGCACGTGGCGGCTGGCAGCGGCGCAACGCGGAATGTGACGCGCACAGCCAGCGTGGCGACCGCGCACGTGGCCAGCGCCGCCGCGAGCATCCCCGGATACTTCCGGAACATCCTGTTCGCCGTGACCGGCGACGGCCGCTTGGTCGCGATGGACCCGGCGAACCCGACGCGGAACGTATTCGCCTTTGACAACAACAACGATGGCATTCCCGACAGCCACATCTCCACTGCCACGGGGAATCTCGCTAATAGCCGCGGCTTGGCCTTTTCGCCCCTGGACGTGAACCTCTGGCATCCCACGTTCCGCCGCAGCAATGGGTACTACGATACCGTTGGCGGCTCGGACAACGGTCACGGGATCAAGCCCGTGGTCGACCAAACTCGTTCGCCCGGTCTTGTCTGGCAGCAGGTGGAGGACGGCCAAGGAAACACACGAAGCCAGCAGGAGGCGTGGGGCGGCCAGAGCATGTATTTTGGGTTGGAACGATACCAATCCAACAGCATCTCTGGTAGCCCGGTGATCAACGGGGCAACCGCCTACGCCAACTACCAAAGTACGGCTGGCCAGCTCGGCGTGTTGGACAACATGTGGCAGTTCGACCTGACGTCGAACGGGGCGATTCGCAACAACTACAACCTGCCCGGCGGCGCGTTCGGGCGGATGGTGACGAACTCGGTCAGCCTGGCCGGCTATGCGCCGCAGGACAAGCCCACGTTTTATTTCAATTACTTCCTCGAAGATGGCTCGCCGAGCAATGGCGCTGGCAAAACGGATTCTCCGCCGCAGATGCTAGACAGCGCGCGGGTGTTCGTCTCGGCCGATGGCGGGACGACGTGGGAGTTGGTCGCCACGAACAACACGCGTTTGACCACGACGACCGTGGGCGCCGAACTTCCGATCTTCCTGGCGGACGATTCGACCTATAACGCCTCGGCCGTCCAGCAGCTCTACAATACGGGGCAATGGCGCCAGGCGCGGATCGATCTGTCGCCGTGGGCGGGCAAGGCAGACGTCCGATTCCGCTTCGACTTTTCGACCGCTGGCAAGATCGGCGAGGCGATCGATCCGAACAGACCGACGCTGCCCGGCGAATGGGCCGGACATTTCTCGGCCGAGATCGGCGATAGCGGGTTTCCTGGGGGAGACACCAGCTATTCGGCGGCTCGCGGCCAGAACAATGCATACGAAGGCTTCTATATCGATGACCTGATCATCGGCTTTGCCGAGCGGGGCGAGATGGTGACCGCCGCCCCGGCGGGCGTGTCAGGATTCGACAATTTGTATACCGACTTTGCCAACCGACGCGGCGACATCCGCCTGCTGGGCCCCGAAAACACGCCCTCGATCATTACCCGCGGAGACTATCAGGTCGAGATCCGGCGAGCCACCGAGTACGCGGTGTCCGCAAGCCCGACGTCGCCGCCCCTGGTGATCTACCAGACGTTCGACACCAACGACCGCCATGTCTCGAGCATGGATTCGTACGAACCGCCGATGATCGCGAACTTCGACGATCCGGACGAGTACGATTCGTTCGACATAAGTCTGTTCGTCGACGCCAGTTCGGCCAACAGCGGTCCGTGGGATTATGACGACACGCGGTCGGTCACCGTGCCGCGCAGCTACAAATCGGGCACGGTCACCAACAAGGGCGACTATTCCAGCATTCGAATCAACGGCATCGCAACCGGGGACGGCACGATCACCTTTATGGCGATGGTCGATGCGGGGTTGCATCCGCCGACAATCAGTGATGTCGACAACATCTTCAATCCCACTCGCGTTCTGCCCAACAATTTCAATCGACTCGAATTCTTCATCGATGGCATCGCTCAACACATCACGACAGTCGAGCAGATGGGATATACCCTGGACGTTTCTTTTGTCCCGGGCACGGGCACGCTGGTTCCGACCTTCATCCCGCTGTCATTTCCGATCAGCAAGGGTACGCATAACCTCGAATGGCGATATACCTTCGGGGATCCGGCAGCGCTGTTCGGCGCCAACGCAGCGTATATCGATCGACTGATCATTCCGCAGCCGCCTAACGCTTGGCGTGTTGGCGACAAGAACGTCCCGCGCGAGCAGGGAATGGTGGTGATCGAGGGCAACTTCGTCCGCGACGTGTCGGGGACGGGAATCATCGTCGAGGCCGGTGCGCGCGATGCGGGGACGGGCTTTCCCTACCCCGGTCCGGTGCGTCGCACGCCCGTGCTGAACGACGCGCGACTGGTGACGGGCGCATTGGTTGTGAACAACGTGGTCTCGGATTTCGGGACCGCCGGAATCCGGATCAGTGGCGATGCGGGCACGGCGCCGCAGGCCGCGGTGTCGATGGTCAAGGTTCTGAACAACACCGTCTATGGCGGCGCGCAGGCGGCCGGGCTTGGAATCCAGATCACCCAAGACGCCAGCCCGACGTTGATGAACAACATCGTGGCCCACACGGCGACGGGCATCTCGATCGACGCCTTGTCCTGGAATCTGCCGTCGCGTCCCGACATCACGACCACGCTGTTCCAGGGCAACATCGCTGATGCATCCAGCCCCGCCCATCGCGGAACCAATTTCATTGTGGCGCCGCTGTCCGCGCCCTTGTTCGTCAACCCGGCGGCCGGCAACTTCTATTTGGCCCCCAGCCAGCCCGGCAATCCGAACCAAGCCATCGACAGTTCGCTGAACACGCGCGTGGCCCGCCCACCGTACACCCGCGTCACCAATCCGCTGGGCATTCCCCAACAGGACATGTTCGCGCCGACGATCGATCGATACGGCCAATTGCGGGTCGACGACCCGAACACGCCCAACGCAACCGGTTTGGGGGGGAACATCTTCATCGACCGTGGGGCCATCGAACGGGCCGACCAGGTGGGACCAGTAGCCCGGATGGTCAGCCCCTTGGACAACGATACGGCCGGCGTCGATCGCGATGCGGCGGTCACGTATATACACATCGATCCTGAGCCGGGCTCGCCGCCGTGGACACAGTTCGTCGTCGAGATCCTGGACGTCGGGATCGGCGTGGACGACGGTTTGGCGGGCGATTCATCGCGCTACGTTCTGCGCAAGGACGGCGTGGTCCTGCTCGATCGGCGCGACTATTTCTTCGCCTACAACGCCAACACGAACCGGGCGATCTTCACGTCGGTGTCGACGTTCCCGCTGGACAGTCTGTACACGATCACGATCGACAACTCGGCTACCGGCATCCGCGACCTGGCGGGCAACATCTTGGCGCCCAACCGGGCGACGGGGGAAACGGCGTTTACAATCCTGCTGGGCGGTCACAACCTGGACTATGGCGACGCGCCGGACAGCTATGGCACGACCAAGGCCAAGGACGGGGCCCGGCACGTGATCTTCCCCAGCATCCCGCTGTGGCTGGGCTCGGGCGTCGACGCCGACCCGGACGGGCGCCCCACCCCCGACGCGACGGGCGACGACGCCGATTACTATGTCGACGCGGGGACGAGCGGCTTGAGAGTCATCCCGGATCGCCCGTTGGTGATCCAGTCGCCGGCCGCCGGCGGGCCGGGCGGCGTGACGATCGATCTGCCCGCGTCCATTACGATCGAGGATTCGTTCGGCAACACGGTGACGCTGGACTTTGAGCACAACGGCAGCCCCGGCGGCGTGAACGAGATCGACTATTACGACGGCGACTCGGCCGAGGCGATGGGCGACCGGATCGCCCGCGGCATCAACGCGGCCAGCGGTTTGGTCGACGTCCGGGCCCGTAACTTGAACGGCGGGGCCGTGCAGATCGACGGCGCGCTGAGCGTCACGACGTCGGGCGGCAACCTGACCTACAGCAACCTGTTGCCGGCCATCTTGCGGCTGCCCGATTACTCGCCGGCCGCCAGCTTTGCCGCCTCGGGGATCGACGGCCGGACCTTTACGGTCGCCGACGGGGTGAATGCGCCGGTGACGTTCGAGTTCGACAGCGATTTGAACACGCTCAGCGGCACGACCGTGATCGCGTTCGATCCGTCCGACTCGGATCTGGACCTGGTCCGCAAGATGGTCGACGTGCTCGAGGATGCGCTGTCGAACTTGAACGCGAGCTGGTCGGTGGCGGCGGGCGGCAAGTACCAGGTGAATCTGGCCTCGCTGCCGTTGGCCGGGACGGCCGCGTCGCGCGACGACGAGGATGGCGTGGTGTTCAACGGCGCGTTTCACACGGGCATCGGCAATTCGACGCCGGTCACCGTGACCGCCTCCGGCGCCGGCTATCTGGACGCCTGGATGGATTTCAACGGCGACGGCGTGTTCGGCGCGGACGAGAAAGTGATCGACAGCCAACCGGTGGCGGCGGGCGCGAACGTGTTCGAGGTAACCACGCCCATCAACGCCGCGCTGGGAACGACGTATGCGCGGTTCCGATTGAGCCCCACCGGCGGGCTAGGCCCGACAGGACTGGCGATCGGCGGCGAGGTCGAGGATTATACCATCGAGATCGTCGCCCTGTCGCCGCCGGAGGCGGTGGACGATACGTACACGATCGACGAGGACCACGTTCTGGACTCGACGACGACCGCCCAACCGAGCGTGCTGGCGAACGACATCGCCGGCTCGGGGCCGCCGGTCGAAGCCGTGCTGGTGACGCCCCCGGCGCACGCCCAAGCCTTTGTGTTGCATCCGGACGGGACGTTCGAGTACGAGCCGGAACCCGATTTCTACGGGGTCGACACATTCAGCTATGCGGCCCGCGACGCGCGGCTGACCTCAAACAACGCCGCCGTCGTGACGATCACCGTCCAGCCGCTGAACGACTTGCCAATCGTCGATCTCTCGGCGCTGCCGACGGATCTGAACATCGACGAGGATGATCCTGCCGGTCTGATCCTCAGCGGGATCCACATCGACGACCTGGACAATATCAACGCCGACAACTTGGGCGACGCGCTCGTCGAGCTGACGGTCACCGTCGCCAACGGCACGCTGACGTTGCCGTCCGCGGCGCTGCCGCGCCGGGTCGTGTTCCCGTCGTTTGGCGACACGGTCGTCGACGGCACGGACGTGGGCGGCACCGGCGCGCCGCCGCCGGAGAACGGCGAGGGCGGCAATCGTGACGAAAACAACGTGATCAACCGATCCGGGCTGAGCACGGTGGCCTCGGGACCGAACGCGGGCAAGCTGGTCCACTCGAGCGGCCTGAACGACGGGACGAAATGGAATCTGGCCCAGGAAACCGGAGGCCTGATGATCGCCCTGCCCACGGACTGGATCATCGACGTGATCCAGATCTGGAACTTCAACGCCACCGGTTACGAGCAGGTGGGGGCGAGCTCGTTCGATCTGTACGTGGGCGCCGGCGCGGTGCGTCCCGTGGACGCCAACGCCATGACGCTGGTCCAGAGCGGTACGGCGCTGAACCGTCTGAACCCGTATCCAGCGCAGTATCTGGGCGAGACCTACATCTCCGGCACGTCCAGCGCCAACGTACTGCCGGGCGAACTGGGCGACGCGGACGGCCCGACGACGCTGACCAACGCGGATCCGATCGTCGGCCGCTGGCTGCTGCTGAACAACCTGGCCGGCGCGCCGGGCGCGGGTCGTGTGGGGCTGTCCGAGGTGCGCCTGTATGGCCGCCCCCTGGGATCGCCGGACATCTATCTGATCGACGGCGATGGCGGGCCCAATCAGACGCTGAGATTCCGCGGCACACTGGCCGACGTGACCGCCGCGTTGAACGGCGCGGTCTATCACAGCGACCCGGACTACAACTCGGGCAACCCGGACGTCGGTCCGGTGACGCCGGACACGATCACGATCGAGGTCAACGATCTGGGCAACGTCGACAAAAACACGCCGCCAAACAACCTGGATCCGCTGGATCCACGGGCGCTGATCGCGACGGAAACCATCTCGATCACAGTCAACCCCAAGAACGACCCACCTGCGATCAACTTGGCCTCGACGAATATGGCGGTGCGCCGGATGGTCGACGCGCCGTTGGATCCGATCGTGATCACGGATATCGACGCCGACACAGACCCGGCGTGGCTCGGACAGGTGACCTTGACGGTGGGACACGGAACGTTGAGCCTGCCGCGATCGGGTCCATCGTCCTGGATCGCCCTGCCAGGCACGGCCGTCGAGGGGCGAAACGCCAACGGATTCGGCAGCGTCGCGCCCGATGGCGGCGTCGGCGGCGATCACGAGGCGGCGTACGCAGTCAACCAGGCAGGCCTTTCGCCCAATTTGGACGGCCGGTGGGTTCACGCGACGGACGACGTCAGCAAAGCCTGGCGGTTGGCCCAGCAAGGCGGCGGACTGATGATCGATCTCGGCGCGATCTACACGATCGACGTGCTGCAGATCTGGAACTACGCCGTGGCGGGATTGGAACATTATGGACCAGACTCGTTCGATCTGTGGGCCACGTCGCTGGGCAGCACGATGCCGGCCAGCACGGCCGGGATGACACGAGTTTTGACCTCCCAGCCGCTGAATCGCGCATCCGACCTCGATGGCAATGGATATCTAGGCGAGACATATTTGTTCAGCGGCAACACGAGCGTGCCGCCCGTTTTGAGCGCCGAGTTGGGCGACGAAGATGGGATCCCCACGGACCTGTCGGCGACGCCGCTGACAGCCCGGTTCCTGTTCCTCGGCAACCTGCAAGGCGCCCCGGGCGCCGGGCATGTCGGCTTGTCCGAGGTTCGCTTCTACGGCCGCCAGGTCGGTGGACCAAACCTCGTGTTCAGGCAGGGCGATGGGGTCGATGATTCGACGATGACCTTCATCGGTCCACTGGCCGATCTGAACGCAGCGTTGGCGGGGATCACGTACACGCTGGATCCGAACTACGACTGGGGGAATCCGATCGCGGGCCGGGACCAACTAGTGATCAAGATCAACGACCTGGGCAACTCGGACCTGCGGACGCCGCCGGGGAACACGAACCCGGCACATCCCAGGGCGCTGACGGCGCAAGAGACGGTGACTTTGACGGTCGGTCCAATCC
Source organism: Candidatus Anammoximicrobium sp. (assembly GCA_032229885.1). Lineage (GTDB taxonomy): Bacteria > Planctomycetota > Planctomycetia > Pirellulales > Pirellulaceae > Anammoximicrobium. Next base: position 16,653 of record JAVYAJ010000155.1, read on the forward strand.
ATGGCCCGCCGACGCTCGATCTCCCGCCGACGCAGACGGTCGCCGAGGACTCGCCGCTCGTTTTCTCCAGTGCGAGCGTCCCGCCCAACGCCATCACGATCGATGCCCCAGACGTAGTCGTGCCGCCGGGCCAGTTGAAGGTCACGCTCGGCGTGACCAGCGGGACGTTGGTCCTGCCGGATGTGACGGGATTGAGTTTTCCGCTGGATATCGACGGCGACGGGATCAGCGACGACACGGACAGCAGCGGGGTGATCGAGGCGAACGAGGTCGTGGGGATTCCGTTCTCGCAGATCACGATGTTCGGCGCGCCGGCCGACCTGAACGCGGCGCTGGACGGCCTGACGTACCAGGGCCTGTTGGACTTCAACGGGACAGACCGTCTGGCGGTCGTCGTGAACGATCAAGGGTACACGGGCAGTGGCGTGGCCAACGAGGTTCGAGGGACGGTGACGATCAACGTCTCGGCCGTCAACGATCCGCCGACGGTGAGCGTGCCGGGCCAGCAGACGGGCTGGGAGGATACGGATCTGCCGATTCCAGGGATCGTCGTCGGCGATCCGGACGGCGCGACGGTGCAGGTGACGCTGCAGGCGGTCAACGGCACGCTGCGCGTCCGCACCAACGTGCCGGGCGGCGTGACGACGGTGGGCAACAACAACAGCAGCAGCGTCGTCTTGATCGGCCAGCTCGCGCGGATCAACAAGACGCTGGCCGATCCGACGGGAGTGATCTACCGCGGCAACCCGAACTTCAACGATTACAGCTTGGACCACAATCCCGATCTGAACGAACAGATCGTCGTCATTGTGAATGACGTCGCCAACGGCGGCGCACTCGAGGCGCGGGGAACCATCCCGATCTCGATCCGGCCCGTGAACGATCCGCCAGCGATCATGGGGCCGACCCAACGCACGCTGAACGAAGATGCGACGATGGTCATTCCGCTGACGATCCAGGACGTGGACGCCGACGAGAACCCAGCGGATCCGCTGCGGCCGCTGACCGTGACGCTGACGTTGACCAACCCGGCGGGCCAACCGCTGACATCGGTCGGCACGCTGCGTGTCCGGACGGACGCGCCCGGCGGGATCGTGGACGGCGTCAACGGGCTGATCGAGAACAACGGGTCCGCGGTCGTTACGGTCTCGGGATCGCCTGCCCAGTTGACGGCGACGTTGGCCAACACCAGCGGGCTGGTCTACTCGCCCCCGGCGAATTACTTCGGCCAGCTCGCCCTGGTCGCGGTCGTGACCGACCACGGCAATACGGGCCCGACTCCGGGCCCCGCCCTGACGGCGACCGTGACCGTTCCGATTCAGGTGAACGCAGTCAACGACCCTCCGGTGGCGGTGGGTGATTCTTACCAGGTGAACGAGGACGCGCGGCTGGACGTGGCGGCCCCGGGCGTGCTGGTCAACGACTATGACGTCGAGGGCAGTCCGCTGACGCCGCGCGTGATCACCACCACGGCCAACGGAACGTTGACTTTCCGCGCGAACGGTTCGTTCACCTACGTTCCCCGCGCGAACTTCCACGGGACGGACACGTTTACGTACCGCGTGAACGACGGTCAGCTCGATTCGGCGCTGGCGACGGTGACGATCACGGTCAACCCCGTGAACGATGCGCCCGTGGCGGGCGACGACCGATATACGACGCTCGAGGACACGGTCCTGAACGTCAGCGCGCCGGGTGTGCTGGGCAACGATGTCGACGTAGATGACGATGTGCTGACCCCGACCCTGGTGGGGCAGCCAAGCCTGGGCACGGTCCAGTTGTATCCGGATGGCTCGTTCAGGTACACGCCACACGCCAATGCGAACGGCGTCGACTATTTCACGTATCAGGTCCACGACGGCACGGTGAACTCGAACCTGGCCACGGTGACGATCACGGTGGCGCCGGTGAACGACGCTCCGGTCGCGAACAACGACAACTACACGACGGACGAGGACAGACAACTGAGCGTCGGTGTGGCCCATGGCGTGCTGGCCAACGATACGGATGTCGAGGGCGACACGCTGACGGCGCGGTTGGTCGCCGGTCCGGCAAAGGGCACGCTCACACTGCGGCCCGACGGGTCGTTTACCTATCTGCCCAACGCCGACTATCACGGCACGGATACCTTCACGTATCGCGCGAACGACGGCCAAATCGATTCGGCGCTGGCCACGGTCACGATCACGGTGATGCCGGTGAACGATCCGCCGGTGGCGGCCAACGCGAGCTATACGATGAACGAGGACGCGGTGCTGGACGTTGTCGCGCCCGGCGTGCTGACCAATGCCAGCGACGTGGACGGCGACGCCCTGCACGCGGTTCTGGTGAACGGGCCGCAACACGGAACACTGGATCTGCGCGACAACGGCTCGTTCAGGTACACGCCCGATCCGGATTATTTCGGCTCGGACAGCTTCACCTATCGCGCGAACGACGGGACCGTGAATTCGACGAACGTGGGGACCGTATCGATCCACATCGTCGGAGTCAACGATCCGCCGGTGGCGCACGACGATCGTTATTGGGTCGACGAAGATCGGACGCTGACGGTCTCTGCGCCGGGCATCCTGGGCAACGACGTGGATGTCGACGGCGACCAACTGACCGTTCAACTGGTCGCGGCCCCGTCGGCCGCGAGTTCGTTCTCGCTGAACGCCGACGGGTCGTTCACGTACGCGCCGCTTGCCGATTGGAACGGCGACGACTGGTTCACCTATCGGGCTCGCGACACGAGCACTTCGTCCAACGTGGCCACGGTCACGATCACGGTGCGACCGATGAACGACCCGCCGCTGGCGACCGATGCGGACTTCATCCTGAACGAAGACACCGTGTTGACCGTCGCCGCGGCGTTGGGACTGTTGACGTACGCCAGCGATGTCGATGGCGACCTGTTGGCGGCGTACCGGGTTGCCGGGCCGGCCCACGGCGTCGTCTCGATCGACACGGACGGCGCGTTTGTCTATACGCCGGCCCAGGACTATCACGGTTCGGACAGCTTCACCTACCGGGTGTTCGACGGACAGGCCTACTCGAATGTCGCGACGGTGACGCTGACGGTGCTGTCGGTAAATGACGCTCCGGTGGCTCGGGACGACCGGTATGACGTCGACGAGGACCAGGTGCTGACGGTCGCGGCGCCTGGCGTGCTGGGCAACGATTCGGACGTCGACAGGGATCCGCTGACGGTCGAGCTGGTCAGTGGGCCGTCACACGGCGCGCTGACGTGGAACCCCAATGGTTCGTTCACCTACGAGCCCGCGGCGAACTATCACGGCTCGGACGAATTTGTCTATCGGGCCTTCGATGGGAGCCTGTATTCCGCGCCGGCGACGGTGGCGATCACGATCGCCGACGTGAACGATCCGCCGGTCGCGCAGGACGGGGCGTACACCGTGGCGGAAGACGCCGTGTTGACCGTCGCTGTGCCGGGGATCGCGAGCCTGGTGACGGACCAGGACGGCGACGCGTTCACGGTTCGCGTGATCGATCCGCCCCTTCATGGCGACGTGGTGCTGGCGGGCGATGGTTCGTTCCGCTACACGCCGGATGCAAACTTCTACGGCGAAGACCTGTTCACCTATCGGGCCCACGACGGGCAGGACGATTCGAACCTGGCCACGGTGACGATCACGGTCACGCCGGTGAACGACGCGCCGGTGGCGCGCGATGACGCGTATGTCGGTTTCCAAGATGCGACGCTGGTCGTGGTCGAGCCGGGCGTTCTGGGGAACGATTCGGACGTCGACGGAGATTCGCTGACGGCCGTGCTGGCCGCCGGGCCGAGCCACGGCGCGTTGACCCTGAACCCAGACGGTTCGTTCACCTTTGAACCCGATCCCGGTTTTTCCGGCTCCGACTCGTTCACGTATCGAGCATGGGATGGCGTGGAATGGTCGAACGTGGCCACGGTGACGCTCACCATTACCAGTGTGAACAGCCCGCCGGCGGCCCAGGACGACGGCTATACGACGGCCGAGGACACGCCGCTGAGTGTCGGCGTCCCCGGCCTGCTGGGCAATGATGTGGACACGGACGGCAATCCGTTGACGGCCCATCTGGTTAGCGACGTGAGCCACGGGATTCTAACGCTGCGGGCCAACGGCTCGTTCACCTATCTGCCGGCGGCCGATTTCCATGGCGTGGACACGTTCACCTACCGGGCCCACGACGGGCAGGACGACTCGAACCTGGCGACCGTGACGATCACGGTCACGCCGGTGAACGACGCGCCGGTGGCGAGGAACGACAGCTATGCGACGCCCGAGGACACGCCGCTGGTCGTAACTGCGGCGGGCGGTGTGTTGAGCAACGACACGGATGTGGATGGCGATCGGCTATCCGCCGTGTTGGTCGCGACGGTCGCGCACGGGACGTTGGCGCTCGCCACGGACGGTTCGTTCGTGTACACGCCGGCTGCCGACTATTTCGGACCGGACAGCTTTACGTATCGGGCGTACGACGGCGCGGCGTACTCGACGGTGGCGACCGTTTCGATCGACGTGACCTCGGTCAACGATCCGCCGGTGGCCCACGCCGACACGTATGACATGGACGAAGGCGGTACGTTGACCGTCGCTGCGCCCGGCGTCCTGGCCAACGACGGCGACGTCGAAGGCGATCCATTGACCGCGACGCTGGTCAGTGGCCCGACCCGAGGGACATTGACCTTCAACAGCGATGGCTCGTTCCAGTACGTCCCGCCAGCCTATTTCAACGGTCCAGTCACGTTCTCGTACCGGGCCAACGACGGTCAGGCGAACTCGAACGTGGCCACGGTGACCATCGACGTGGCTCCGGTCAACGACCCGCCGATCGTGCCGAATACCGAAGGGACGACGAACGAAGACGAGCCGATGACGTTCTGGGCCTACCAGTTGCTGGGCAACGCGACGCCCGGACCGGTGGCGCCCGCGGGGACGCTGGACGACGAATCCACGCAGACGCTACAGGTGGTCGCGGTCGATCCGACCACCGCGCACGGCGGAACGGCCGCGTTCGATCCGAACACCGGCCTGATCACCTATACGCCGAAGGCCGATTTCAACGGGATCGATACACTCGTGTATCATGTGATGGACGACGGCCTCCCGCCAGCCTCGGCCGTAGGCACGCTGACGATCACCGTCGTACCGGTGAACGACCCGCCTCGGGCGATCCACGACGCTTACCCAGCCTGGGAGAACCAAGCGCTGAATGTCGCCGCGCCGGGCGTGCTGGCGAACGACTACCATCCGGACGCGGGCGGCCAGGTGATCTTGCTCGCCCAGCAGGTGGTCAGCAGCCAGGGCGTGACGGTCCGGATTGCCGCGGACGGCAGCTTCGGCTTCGATCCGACGGATAAATCGGTGTTCCGTCTGTTGGACGACGGCCAGTCGCTGGTCGACACGTTCACCTATCAGATCAGCGACCAATACGGGCGGACCGCGCAGGGCACGGTTACGATCACCGTGCACGGCATCAGCGGCGCGCCGCATCACAACGCGGCCGCCCCGGCCGACGTGAACGGCAACGATGTTGTGGAACCGTTGGACGCCTTGTTGGTGATCAACGCCATCAACACGCACGGCTCCGGATCGATCCCGGCCGGGACTCCATTGAACGTGTATCTGGACGTCAACAACGACGGACAACTGAGCGCGGCCGACGTGCTGAACATCGTGAACACGATCAACAACCAGAGCACCGGCGGCGAAGGCGAGTTCGCGGGGGCAATGGTCGCACGGTCGTCGGCCGACGGTGGCATCGGGCTAGCGGCCGGCGGGCTGGCGGCCGTCTTGGACGACATCGGTCTGCTGCCGCCCGCCGCAGGACGGGCGGTGACGCCGAGCGCCTGGCATGCCAACGCACGGACGCCGACATCGTCGAGCCTGGCCGAACACGACGGCCAGCGAGCGGAGGATTGGCGACGCGACGCGCGCCATGTCGCCAGCGACGGCGCATCGCCGTTCGATGCCTGGGAGGCCGAGCAGTTCGAGATCGACGACGCGTTGGACGAGTCGTTGGACGCGCTGCTGCGAGGTGCAAGTTCGTCCCGCGCGGACGAAGCGGCCGTCGACGAGCTGCTGGGGACGCTGTTCGATTGAGTACCCGACGTAGACGCGGCTTCCAGCCGCGTTCTTACGGCGCCCCCAACAACAACCGCCCCATACGCTCAAGCTAGCGCGGTCAATTTGTAAGACTACGCCCGCTTTAACCGGAGGGCGTTCGTGCGCAGATGCGCGCTGACTCTGTTTGGCCTTAGGCCAACACGGTTGCGGTCGTTTGTGCGGCGCAACAGTCGTGCAATACCAATTTCGCCTAGCGCGGGCTAGCGTCCGTAACCCAAGAATCTGTTTGGCCCAAGGCCGCCGATCACCGTAGCCTGGGGCAACGCTCCAGGGCTGGTACGGCGCGTGTGCCTCTTTTGGCTGAAGGCCATATTCATCCGGGCGGCAGTGACACGTTGATGTTGGCCTTCAGCCAACACGGTTTCCGTCATCTCTGACTCCTGGGGCGTTGCCCCAGGCTACGGTGATGATGGCCTTCGGCCAACACGGTTTCCGTCGTCGCCGATTCCTGGGGCGTTGCCCCAGGCTACGGTGATGATGGCCTTCGGCCAACACGGTTGCCGTCGTCGCCGATTCCTGGGGCGTTGCC